>JBAVOF010000049.1:0-7779 GCA_049691835.1 Polyangiales bacterium | reverse complement strand
GTCGTGTACTCCCAGAGCCCATTCCGGCGAACCATGAAGCGCGTCTCGACGACGCGGCGGCTCTCTGGCTCGCCGACTTGGAGCTCGAAGCCGAACGACTTGATCAGAATACTGCCGTCGGGAAACTCCCAGGAGCCATCCTCGTCGATGCTGATCCGTTGTGGAGTCGGTACGACCATGTACCGCGGTTTGAATGCGCCATCGGTCCACAGCGGCGAGTTGACCTCGTAAGGAATGAGGTCCGGTCCTGGTTCGAGCGATTTCAGATCGAGGAAACAGCCCGTATCGGAAAGTCGCGCCGGCATTGCGTCTGTCACCCCGGAAAGACAGGTTTGCACCTCGGGACGCGGCGGCAGAGCGGGACCGGACGGTCCGTCGCTCCCGCACGCGATCAAGACGAGCAATGAAACGCAGGCCGCGCAGTATCCCCCCCTCATAGACGGTTCACTAGCAAGAAAACCCGCGGGACCCAAACCATCATGCGCCGCTCAACTTGCGCGACCGGAATCCTCGATCCGTTTCCATCGAAAGGGCGACCGCAGTTGGGCCCAGTAAGCTCCGGGGAAGTTCGGCAGAGCCTCGATCCCGATCTCCGTCGGCGGCTTGCGGTCACGTGGCGAGAATCGGGATCGGAAGACGATGTCCCAGCAGATCAAGTTGGCGCCGTAGTTCGTGTTTGCTTCTTCGAGCTTTTTTGAGTGATGCCAGCGATGGAGCTCCGCCATGCTGAAGAACCAATTGAGCGGCCCGAGCCGAAGGTCCACGTTGCAGTGTTGAAACATGCCGTGAACCGCAGTGAACAGCGTATGCAGTGCGACGATGCCCGTGTTCGCACCGAGCAGAATCAATGGGGTCACCGCCAAGAACTGCTGCGCGAACAGGTCAAGCGGGTGGAATCGTCCCGCGTTGAGCCAGTAGAGGCGAGGCGCGCTGTGATGGGCTGCGTGAAAGCGCCAGAGGAATGGGTTTTCATGCATCAAGCGGTGGATCCAATAGGTTCCGAGCTCACCGATGATCAGCGCAAGCAGTAGCTGTGCGAGGAGCGGCCAACGGGCCGGCCAGAGCTCCATCCCCACCACGCTCGAGAGCCGACCCGCGGCAGCGGTGAGCCCCCCGACGAATAGAACCGTGTAGAGCCCTGGGATCCAGAAGTTCACGACGTTGTGGGCGATGTCGGTCCGGATGTCCCCGTGGCTGCGAAGCCATTTCGCCTGATAAGGGTGCACTCGCTCGAGCACGAGAAGGAGCAGAACGACGGCGGCCGTGAGCAGCACCGCGGTAGCCACCGGGTCCCAGCCCCAGGCCACGCCGTAGAGGCCCAGACCCATCACGCCGCCGAACACGACGGGGAACGTGCCATACGTCAGGGCTGCATCGACGATCGGCGGTTTCTGCATCTGGGACCCGGAGCTCCTTAGGCGATGGAGAAACCCCCATCGACCGAGATGGTTTGCCCAGTCATGAAACGCGCGGAGGAGCTCGCCAAGAAAAGGACGACCGGAGCGATGTCTTGCGGCGAGCCCCAGCGTCGCAAGGGGGTGCGGTCGAGGTACGGTTTTTCGAGCGCCTCTACACCCTTCATGAGCGCAGTCATGCGGCTTTCGACGAGACCCGGGGCGATCGCGTTCACCCGAATTCCGTCACCAGCCCAGGTCGCCGCGAGGTTCTTTGTCATCTGGACCGTGGCGGCCTTTGCCGCAGCGTATCCGGGCACGATCGGCACCGCGAAGAACGCGCCCATCGAGGCCAAGTTGATCACACTCGCCCCCCCATCGAGCTTGCTTGCGGCGAGTTTGTCCTTGCAGCCGTTCGTCAGCCGGTATGCGCCGAAGAGATTGATCGAAACCGCCTCCTCGAAGACATCAGGCGCCGCCTCGTGCTTGCCGCCGGGAAAGTTGCCGCCCGCGTTGTTCACGAGGATGTCTAGGCGATCGAGCGAGGCGGCCAGCCCCTCAATCCCGGCTTTGTCGGTGAGTTGCAGTGGATGGTACTCGTATCTCGACAAGTCGCCGTCGTACTCAGACGCGGACGCACGCGTTCCGGTCACATGCACCTCCGCACCCGCATCCGCGAATGCCTTCGCAATGGCCGCGCCGATCCCGCTCGAGCCCCCGGTCACCAAGACCGCTGCACCGGAGAAATCAAAGCGCACCGAGTTGCTCACTACGTCACCCTCTCGTCGATGTCGACCATGACTTTGCCGCCTGCAGCCGGATCTGCTGCGACCGCGAGCGCCTCTCGAACACGTTCGAGGGGAAATCGATGAGTGATCATCGAGGACAAGTCCCACCGGGTCAGCAACCCGATCGCATCCCTGTAGTCGGCTGGATACTCCATGGCGCCGGCAATGGTCATCTGCTTCATCATCACCCAAAGGAAACTCACGTTCACCGACTGTTCGTGCAGCGCGACGACGACGAGTCGTGAATCGGCCTTGGCGTTCTGCAGCACATCGGTGATGACTTTGCCCGCTCCGGATGCCTCGATGTAGGCGTCGGTCCCGGCCATCGGCGCTCCCATCAGGGGCGCCTCACCGTGCAGCTTCTTGAGCTCTACCCAGGGATTGCGCGCGGAAGCATCGATGGTCGCGCTCGCACCGAGCGAGGTGGCAAGCTCCAACCGTCGCGGCGAGAGATCGATGGCGACGACTTCCGAGATGCCACGGTCCCGCAGGGTGGCGATCGCGCAAAGACCGATGGGCCCAGCCCCGAACACGGCGACCTTGTCCCCTGGGGCCACATGGGCACGATCGACGGCGTTCATTGCAACGCCAAGTGGCTCCGTCAGCGCGGCAAGGTGCATGGGCAACGAATCGGGGATCGGAAACAGACAGCCACCGTCGGCGGCGTTCCGAACGAGCAAACGCTGCGTGAACCCGCCCTCGGACCCGCCGTTGCCAATCATGTTTGCGGACGCCGTTGGATTGAGCACTACGCGCATCCCTGGCCTCAGATCGGAGACTTCGGCGCCAACCGAGTCGATGATTCCCGCGAGCTCGTGACCCAATGGCATGGGTCGCCGGAGCCCACCCATTCGCAGATACCGCACGTCGGTCCCGCACACGCCGCACGCTGCTACACGCACCACAGCGTCGCGTGCCCCTGGCTCGGGCTCGCCGGCATCATCGAGTTGAATCTTGCCGGGGCCGTGAATGTTGACCTGCTGCATCATGGTTCCACCTGGACAGGGAACCGTTCGTAGTAGAAATCGAAACGTTTGCGAAGCGCTTGCGGATCGACGCCGAAGTCACCTTGGAGGTCATACACGATGCGACCGTGCTTCCCCCGAGGGTTCTCCGACATATAGCGGTAGAGCGATGCTCTGGCACTCGTGCTCATCTCGAGCCCTGCGACCTGGTAGATACGCTCCACCATGCCCAGATCGTCAGACATGAACTCGTGAAACAGCACGTCGATGCTCTGAGAGACCGGTAAGCGATCGCGATCACGCACGCACGCACGGAGCAGGCGTTCGATCCTGTCGCTCCAGTACGTCGCGACAGCGCGCGGCTCCACCTTGGTACGGCGCAGCCGATCGCCATAGGTCAGCATCGTGATCGCGGATGCCACGACCGAGACCGGGTCGCGGTGTGTGAGCGCGACCGTCGCGTCGGGGAACGTTTCAATCAGAGGCCCCAGTTGCTCCAAGTGTTGCGGGGATTTGAGGATCCATCGGTGCGGACCTCTCAACCATTGCAACGCCTTGAGCACGTTTTTCATGTAGTCGTAGTGCGGTCGTTGGTCATGGCTGTAGTAGTAATCGCGCCACCGGGGCACAACCGCGAGCCACTCTGGCAGGTATGTCGAGAAATCCAGCGCACCCACCTCGATTTCCTCGTGAACGTGGTCAGGCGCCATGTCGTGCATGCTCTTGAGCAACGGTGCGACCTGTCCGAACATCCGGTACTCGCTCGCGCACCTGAGGTATCTGGGGTCCTGTCCTTTCGGTGTGTTCATGACCCCGGACTCTGGAATGGGCTCGAGGCTCTCCCAGTACGGAAGTGAGCGAAGACGGGTATCGGCAGCGATCAAGTTCAGCAGGTGGGTGGTCCCAGAGCGTGGAAGCCCCGCGATGATGATCGGTCTTCGAATCTCGACCTCGAGAATCTCGGGGTGCCGCATCAGCAGATTCTGAAAACGGAGTCGGTTCGCCGCGTATCGCACCATATCTCCGAAAAAACGCGCCTTGCCCATCGGACCGAGGTCTGCGTCCTCCTCGGCCGCTTGGCACCAGACCGAGAGCCTCTCGCGAAAGTCGCTGGAGCCGAAATCGGAAAGCCCGGTGCGCTTCTTGGCCTCATCGAGCACCTCCCTTTCGGCGAACCTGGTGTCAACGCCGGCAAATCCGTCGATCACCATTCGCTGGATCGGCGTGAGGATCGGATCTTTGAGGTCCTCGATTCGAATCTCGTTGGAGCCTTGGGTCACGATCCACTTCTCCGTGTCTGTGCCGATTGAAGGGAAGAACGGAGATTGGTGAGCTGCCTTCGCAGCCACTGCGTCAGCCAGAAGTTCTCGCTCTCCCGCTCGAGTCGTTCGTGTGCGGCGATCATCACCTCGAGCGCCGCCTCGTTGGTCGGCGCTGCGTTGAGGGCAATTTCGGCCAGATGAATCGCCTCGACTGGCTCGCCCATCGACAGCCTCTGCGCGGCACGGCCCGCGAGCGCGTCCGCGCCACCTGCGAGCTCCGCTAGATCCGTATGCACGCTCTTGGCCGGCACCGCGTATAGCTCGGTGGTCGAGTCGTGATGGAACCAGCCCGCGTAGTTCTCCCAGATGGCCCGCACGCTCCACGACACCTTGCCGTACCCCTGCCCGACCTCCAGCTCCGGTGGAAGCTCGATCTCGCGCATCAGCGTGTGAACGTCCTTCCCCTGATTCATACCCCGCACGGTTTCGTCGTGCACGTATCGAACCGCGTCGCGAAGCCGCGTGAGCTCTTCCCGAATCGTCTGCTTGCCTACGACCGGACCATGATGACCTGGAAGCAAGAGCGTCGGTTCCAGTGCAAGAACGCGTTCGAGCGACTCGATGAATGCCAAGGGCTCGCGATAGCGATCACCACGCATGGTGACGAGGTTTGGGAAATGCCCGAAGAGCGCGCTGAATAGGTTCCCAGAGAAGCATATCTCGTGCTCGGGCAACCAGACGATCATCGAGTCGGTGGTTTCTCCGCCCGGCGTCCAGATCAGCTCCAAGCTCAAACCACCGAGTTGCAATGCGTACCGATCTTCGAACGTGATGTCGGGAACGGGCCGCGACTGCGCTGGGACGCCACCACCGACCTGCTCCTGGATATGCTTCCACGCGCGAGCGATCGCGTCCGCAAATGCAAAGGCGCTTCGGGAAGCCCGGAAGGCGGCGATGCGGGCGTCGTCGGCTTGGTGCGCCTGGTTGTTCGCATGCGCGATGACTTGCGTGCCAGCACTCCGCATGAGGTCCACGCCACCGACATGGTCGACATGACCCTGCGTCAACAGGATGTAGCGGACCGGAGCATCATTGACGGCATCGAAGTTGCGCTTGTGAACAGGCGCCTCGAACCCCATGCCGGTGTTGACGATGATGCGTCCGTCCTGCGTGGTGATCAGGTATGAATTGGAAAGACCTTCCGATGCATAGATGAAGTCGCTGATCTTCCGGGCTTCGGTCTGGGAGGCTGGCTGAATGTCGAAGCCGTTGGGGCGAGAACGATAGAGGTGGGTCGGGCGCATGTATTCTTTGCTCAGGCCGATGCGGAGGATAGCGGCGTCGACGGGTGCGTGGCGAAAGGCTTCGTGGTTTTGGAACAAAATCAAGCATTTGTCCCATGCCTTGCTTCTTCTCCCGTTCCTCGGGTCACCGGGAGCCCCGCGCCTTTCGCCCAGGCGCGCGGGGGGCTAGACTCTTTTATCGCTCGGGGCGCCGTATAGAAGGCTGAGAGGAACCCGTCGAACCTGATCCGGTTTGGACCGGCGTAGGGAAGCGAACCACCGGGTTCTTCCCTGCGGGAGGAGCACGATGAACGATTTCAAGATTCCGCTGCGCGGTGCACACAATCCCTCGAGCCAAGGCGCGGGCACCACACCCGGTTCGTTTGCCAACGCCCCGGACATCGGTGGCCCCCGAACCTTTTCGTCACCGGACACTCCCGGGATGCCGCCGCCCAGCGACAAGACTGCCTGGGACTTCATGCCGGAGGACTGGCGGTTCGAATCCGGCGCCTGGCATCCGCCAACTGGATTCGAACCGGTCACCCAGCTCGAGCACGCGCGGTTGGGCATCGTCACGCCGGCGATGCGCCGGGTCGCCGCACGGGAAAAGCACCTCAGTGCGGAGCAGGTGCGCGACGAAGTCGCAGCAGGCCGCATGATCATTCCCGCAAACAAGATCCACCTCGAGCACGCGCTCGATCCAATGTGCATCGGGCGCGCGGGACTCACGAAGATCAACGCCAACATGGGCGCGTCGCCCGTCTCTTCCGGCACCGATGAGGAAGTCGAGAAGCTCCGCTGGGCGGAACGCTGGGGCGCCGATACGGTGATGGACCTTTCGACCGGAGGCGACCTCGACGCGACCCGCCGGGCGATCATCGCAAACGCCCGCGTGCCGATAGGGACCGTGCCCATCTACTCGATGATCATCGGCCGGAGCATCGAAGAGCTCACGGTCGAGGTGATTCTCGAAACGCTTCGGCATCAAGCCCGTCAGGGCGTCGACTACTTCACGATCCATGCCGGCGTCGCCCGTGAGCATCTGCCCTTGATTCGCAGGCGTCTCATCGGGGTCGTGTCGCGGGGCGGCTCGCTTCTGGCCAAATGGATGCTTCACCACGGCCAAGAGAACCCCATGTACACGCACTTCGAGGCGATTTGCGACGTCATGCGCGAGTACGACGTCTCGTTCTCGTTGGGCGACGGACTGCGCCCTGGGGGGCTTGCCGACGCCACCGACGACGCACAACTCGGGGAGCTCGACCGCCTCGGAGAGCTCACAGAGCGCGCCTGGCGCAAGGGCTGTCAGGTGATGGTCGAGGGCCCGGGGCACGTTCCGTTCGACCAGATCGAGTACAACATGAAGCTACAGCGCCAACGCTGCCACGGCGCGCCGTTCTACGTGCTCGGCCCGCTGGTCACCGATGTGTTTCCCGGCTACGACCACATCACCAGCGCGATCGGTGCAACCGCGGCGGGTTACCACGGCGCGGCGATGCTCTGTTACGTGACGCCAAAAGAACACCTGGGCCTGCCCAAGAAGGATGATGTGAAGCAAGGCTGCATTGCCTACAAGATCGCGGCCCATGCGTCCGACGTTGCGCTCGGGATTCCGGGCGCGCGCGACTGGGACGACGATCTCACCCGGGCACGGGCGGCGCTCAACTGGGAAAAGCACTTCGAGCTGGCCTTCGACAGCGACACGGCACGAGCGTTTCATGACGAGGACTTGGACGTCGACACCGATTTCTGCGCCATGTGTGGGCACGATTGGTGCTCCGTGCGCATCTCCAAGGAAATCGTGGAGTTCGAATCCGGCAAAGCGAGCGGCTTCGAGCGGGAGCGGGTCATGAAATCGCCGGCTTTGACGCGGGAGCAGCAGGAGATTCTCCGAGGGCGCGGCCATCTCTCGCCCGAGGAGATTCATCGCTTGGCTGGCAAGACCAAGAGCGCGGTGGGCGGGACGCCGAAGGCGGCATGTCACAGCGACCTCGTCACGAGCGAGACCGAAGCACTTCGAGTTCAGGAGGAAAAGCTGCTAGAGTTGCGGCGCAAGGGGAATGAAGGAACGCGGCTCGCGTAGCGGC
>JBAVOF010000048.1:0-5762 GCA_049691835.1 Polyangiales bacterium | reverse complement strand
CGATGAGACCGCCAGGGGGGTGGTCTCGGTGCCACGCCGTCGGGCAAACTTGGCGGCGACGTCCTCGTCGATGACGTGCATAAGCACCTCCAGCGTCGGATCGTTCTTCGCCGGTGTGTAGGGACGGATCGTATGAAAGAGATCGAGGTAGCGCCCATGTTCGTCGCCGAATCGAATCGCTCGGCCCGGGAGAATCGTCTGCAAACGACGAGCGTCGTCGTAGAACGTGGTCGACTGGCGTTCCGGAAAGAGCTCGCTCTTGCGCTCGTATACGAGGAAAGCGATCGACTCTGCGGGAACCCGCTCGAGGAGTCGAGGGACGGCATCTACCAGAGTCGTCCGGCCACAGGTGATCAAGATGAAACAATCATCGAAGACGAACAGGCTCGATTCCGAAAGGAGGTAAGCGTTGCACCGCTCCCCTCGAAGGACCGAGAGGACTTTCGCCCGTGCCGCGTCCACGACGCAGTGCCAGAGCTCATCACCGAGGTTCCGCAACGACGGGAAGTCCGGGGTCACGACCACTTTCAGCTTCTTTTCGGGGCCTTCGAAAAAACTTGGCGTCACCATTGGACGCCCCATCATGCGCGCATGGGCGGGGCGCGCAAGCGCGGGAGGCGCGTTTTGGCGTGACCCGGCACCCGGGGATACACTTCTCGACGATGGCGTTGCGGGTCTTGGCGGCAATGGGCATGACGGGGCTCATCATGGGCACCGTGACGCCAGCATATGCCGACATCTACCGCTGCAAGCGGTCGGATGGGACGCAGCACTACACGAATATCCGAGAACAAGGCCGCGGTTGCGAGCTCGTGGTCCGAGGTAGCAGGAAGTCGAGTCCGCGACCCAGTCCCTCCAGGAAGAGCGCCGGGACGACAACGCCGAGTGGCAGCCGCTCCAAGGACCCCGCTCGATACACCCGCTACGACGGACTGATCGATGAGGCGGCGCGGCTCTACCAGCTCCCCGAATCGTTCATTCGCGCGGTCATGCGCGTCGAGAGCGATTTCAATCCCACCGTCGTCAGCCGGGCTGGGGCGATGGGTCTGATGCAACTCATGCCGATGACCGCGCGATCGATGGGGGTCTCAGATCCGTTCGACGTGCGGCAGAACATCCACGCGGGCGCACGTTATCTCCGCATACTGGCCAATCGGTTCAGGGGCGATCTGGTGCTGACGGTCGCGGCATACAACGCTGGCGAAGGGGCGGTCGAGAAGTACAACGGCATCCCGCCTTACAAAGAGACGCAGCGCTACGTGCGTCGCGTGCTGAAGCACTACTATGCCTACCGCGACGAAAGCACGCCCTAGCCGATGATTCCCACTCTAGTCGCCGCTGCAGTCGTCGGTTTGGCGGCGCCGGTATTTCGTGGATGGGTCTGGGGAGTTCCTTTTGGTCTCTTGTCGATCGCCACCGTTCTGCGCTCGTTCGTCGGGTCAGCGCTGACGGTGCTCGCGATCGGATCGCTTGTTTTCTTCGTGCTGGGCGCCATTTCGATGCCTCGTCCTCAGGTCGCTTGGCTCGCCGGATCGATTGGCGCAGTCGTAGGCCTAGTCTTACTGCTGAGCTCGGCGCGGCGATCCAGAGACGTGCGCGCTCTGTCGATCTTGTGCCAGCGCCTACGGGAGGCGGACGCCAGGACCAGTGCAGCGAACGCCCTCGCCCGAGTTCTCGATCGGGTACGCCGCAAGGACCCTCAGCGGCACATCGCGCTGGTGCTGATGGCAACGGGACCTCTCACGCAAGCCGGCATGTGGGCCGAGGCACGCGAGCGGCTGCTTGATTTGGAACCAGCCGCGCTTTCGGAACCACAAGCCGTGCTTCGCAACCAAGCGCTGGCAACGTGCGAGCTTCAATTCGGCGACGTGGATGCGGCGGAGCGGGCGATTGCTGCCATCCAGCGACCAACCGAAGACTCGGTAGAGGTCTGGCTAGTGGCAATGGAAGCTCTCCTCATGGCTGTGCGCGGCGAGTCGGACGCTGCGCTGGCTCACCTTGGGGAGCAGAACACGGATGACCAGCCCTCGCTTCAGGCTTCGCACCGGCTCGTGCGTGCCCACATCCTGGCGGGGCGGGACGAGCCAGACGCAGCGCTCGAGGAACTGCGGTCGTTGCAGCGACAGGCTGGACGGGCGGGTCTGCAGCGCGTCCTGATGCCACGCGGACCAGCGAGCCCTCTCGCGGAACGACTACTTCTCGAGATCGATCAATCCGGCTGAAAGATGACCTCCTGGGTAGAGTCCGTGTCGTAGAACTGGTCATGGCGATCGAAGGTCACGGCGCCGAAGGTGTTGATGACGATCGCGAAAGCGGCGCAGCCCAGAAACGCGAAACCAAACGTTCGTCGACTGAGAGTCACCAGGACGAGCACGAGCGGCAGGTAGTCCAAGGCGAATCGATAGCCGAACTGGACCCAGCCGGTGTTCTGATAGAGCAAGGTGCAGAGCGCAGTCGGCAGCACAGCCGCCCAAAGCGCGACGACCGTGGCATCGACCTTCTTGGGCCAAAGGCTCCAGAGAAGATTCGGTGTGGTGAACCAGAGGGCGAGGCCATGCCTGGTGATGCGAACGAAGGGGCTCGATTCGACGAACCAAGGCAAGGAGAGGAAGAAGACGGATAGATTTCGCGGAAGGTAGTGCACGCTGAACAGGCCCCAGGTCTCGATTCGCGATCGCCAACGAATTTGAAGGAAGCGGTGTCCGAACTCGAACGGGTCGCCAAAGCGGGCCGTGTTGTGCCAGATCGCTGCGGCGATGAGCGCTCCCAGCGGAAGGCAAAACATCGTCAACGCGAGGAACAGGCGAGGTGCCGAACTGGACGGCCGGTGACTCGCCGACTTGGCCGCAGTGATCGCTTGAGCAACAAAGAAGGGGACGAGCAGCAGCGTCGCCGGTCGACAAAGAAACGCAAGGCCCAGGGCCAGGCCTGCTGCGACGGGACTTCGCGCACCGAGGGACCAGAGCAGATACAGGCAGATGAAGGCCGAAGCAACGACATGGGCAGCAAACCAGACGGTGCCTTGCACCGCGACGAAGTAGTAGACCGACCCAATCGCGAAAAGAGAGGTGACCAGGAGATCGTCTCCCTCGGAGCGTCCACTCTGCCCTGAGTCTCGAAAGCGGCGCAGCAAGACGAACAAGATCGCAGGTGCAAGACCCGCAAAGACCGCCCAGAAGAGGGCATCCCATGTCCCAAGTCCGAAGAGTGCGACGAGGGGCAAGAGCAGGACGGCGGGCAATGGCGGAAACGCGACGTACCAACGGTAACGCTCGGCATCAGCCCCGGAGAATGAATAGCGACCCGGGGGACAAGCGGTCTCGGTCTCCGTATCGAAACACGCCCAGTCGTTGGTACCGGGTGGGTTTTCTCCGATGTCGAGACGGCCTTGCAACCAGGCGTGCGCGAGGTGCACGTAGTGGTTGTTGGCGGACGGTCGAAACAGCCTTTGCGCCGAGGTCGCACAATAGACGCCCGCGCACAGGACGAAAATCGCAAGCGGAGGTGCCCAGCGTCGCTCCCAAATCGACACGGCGGGAGCATAACCGGGCGCGCAGCCTATCCGAAGTTTGTCCACCTTGACTGGGCGAAACCAGCGCCTTAGACCCCTTCGGTTCGACTGGACTGGAGGTTTTGATGGGGTCTCCCACCCTCGAAGCGGTAACTGAAGCCCTACGCAACGTGGAAGACCCGATCTTTCAAAAATCGCTCGGCTCGCTGGGCACGCTCATCGACGTGCATTTTCAAGATGGTCGGGTTTGGGCGAAGGTTCGCGTGAGCTCGCCTTCCGAGGAGGTTCGGCAGACAGTTCGCAAGCGCGTGGACGCGGCGCTCGAGGCTCTCGGTGTCGACTTCGTCGAGTTGGAGGTGGAGGTCAACGTACCGACCCGCGAGGCCACCAGCACCGATCCGATTCCCGATGTGCGCAACGTGATCCTGGTGATGAGCGGCAAGGGTGGTGTCGGAAAGAGCACCGTCGCAACGAACCTCGCGCTGGCTCTGAGGCGCCTTGGCACGCGAGTCGGGCTGCTGGACGCGGATATCTACGGCCCCTCCCTGCCGACCATGATGGGCATCGAAGGTCACCCGACGTCCAAAGACGGCAAGCGGATTCAGCCGCTTCAGCGCTTCGGAGTCAAGCTGATGAGCATCGGCTTCCTCCTCGAAGATCCAAAGCAAGCGGTCGTATGGCGAGGCCCGATGCTGCACGGTGCGCTGCAGCAGTTCGTGAGCGATGTGGATTGGGGTGCTCTCGACTACCTCATCATCGACTTACCCCCCGGTACGGGCGACGTCGCGCTCACGCTGGCACAGAAGCTTCGCATCACCGGAGCGATCATCGTCACGACCCCGCAAGAGGTGGCGCTGCAAGACGTCTACAAATCGGTTTCGATGTGCCAGAAGCTCAACGTGCCGATCCTCGGTGTCGTCGAGAACATGAGCCATTTCATCGACAGCGTTGGGGTGAGGCACGAGCTGTTCGGTAGCGGCGGCGGTGAGAAGATCGCCGAGTTCGCGAAGGCTCCGCTGTTCGGCCAGGTGCCGATTGACGCCCAGGTCCGGCAATGGGGCGATCAGGGGACGCCCATCGTTCAGGCGGCTCCCGCATCTCCCGCCGGACAGGCCTTTGCGGCAATAGCCGACGCCCTAGCGGAACGGATCGCGAGGGAGCACTTCGACCGCAGTGGGGGAGAATCAGCGCCCGATGGTGAAGGTCCCAAGAGACTCCGCATCCTGCGCTGAGCTATAAGCGTCACTGTGGACCTCTTCGAGCGACAGACGGAAACCGGTTCCCCGCTGGCCGACCGGATGCGTCCGAACCGCCTGGAGGACGTGGTCGGTCAAGCGCACCTGCTGGGCGACGGACACATTCTGGCCAGGGCAATCCGCTCAGACCGCATCCCCTCGATGATCCTCTGGGGCCCGCCCGGCACCGGGAAGACGACGCTCGCCCACGTCATCGCACACGAGACGAACTCAATCTTCGTGCCGTTCAGCGCAGTGCTTGGCGGAGTGCCGGAGCTTCGAAAGCTAATCGCCGCCGCCAAAGAGCAGAAGCACTACTATGGAAAGAAGACGATCCTCTTCGTCGACGAGATTCACCGCTTCAACAAGGCGCAGCAAGACGCGCTCCTGCCTCACGTCGAGAACGGCACCGTCACCTTGATCGGTGCGACGACGGAGAACCCTTCGTTTGCGGTCAACTCTGCATTGCTGTCGCGCGCGCGCGTGTTCGACCTCAAGCCACTCGAAGCCGACGACCTACGTCGGCTCCTCGATCGCGCACTCGCGGACGAAGAGCACGGAATCGGCCAGACCCCTCATCGCGTCGACCACGATGCCATCGCGGCGATCTCGCAGAACGCGCGGGGCGACGCGCGGCGCGCCTTGTCGGCGCTGGAGCTCGCAAGTGACTTCGCACAGTCAGCGGGTGTCGAAGTGGTCACGGTCGCAATCGTTCAAGAAGCCCTCGCAACGCAGACGCTGCTCTACGACAAGTCGGGCGAGGAGCACTACAACGTGATCAGCGCGTTCATCAAATCGATGCGGGGAAGCGACCCCGATGCTGCGGTGTATTGGCTGATGCGCATGCTCGAAGCCGGAGAGGACCCCCTCGTCGTCCTTCGCCGGATGCTGATCTTCGCGAGCGAGGACGTCGGCAATGCCGACCCGAACGCGCTCGAGGTAGCGGTGAGCGCGGACGCGGCGTTTCAGCGGCTCGGCATGCCGGAAGGGATCTTTCCGATCGCGCAGTGCTGCAC
>JBAVOF010000047.1:0-3492 GCA_049691835.1 Polyangiales bacterium | reverse complement strand
GCTAGCGTACACGGCCTTCGCTCCGCATGGCTCGACCATTTCGCTTGGGCTCGCGCTCAGGCCCGCTCGACGGGTTACGAGCCGCCCCGACGCTCCTCGTGTTCCATGTGTGCTCATAGGTGGAGTCTTCCGCCCGTGCCCCCGGCCGGCTATATTGAGCTCCAATCATGGCCCCAAGTCACGATGCAAGGCTGGAGCTGAGGTTGTGATGAGCGAGGCAAAAACGACCACCAAAGACATCGACCAGTACATCGCGACTTTTCCCGGCGACGTGCAAGAGGCTCTACAGGCCGTACGCGCTACCATTCACAAAGCAGCACCCGCCGCGGCCGAAGCGATGAAGTACCAAATCCCGACGTTCGTGTTGTACGAGAACCTCGTCCACTTTGCCGGCTACAAAACCCACATCGGCTTCTATCCGTCCCCGTCGGGCATTGCCCAGTTTGCCAGAGAGTTGTCGCGGTACAAAGGCGCGAAGGGATCGGTACAGTTCCCGCTCGACGAGCCCATGCCGATCGGCCTCATCACGAAGATCGTCAAGTTTCGCGTGAAGGAAGTGCAAGCCAAAGCACGGAAATCCCCCGGAAAGAAGTCGCCTACGAAGTAGGCGATTCGGCCAGCTTCGCGCCCCACGCGACATAACGAGCTAGTACCGCGAGCTTCGGCTCTCAGCTTGAGTCCGATGGGCTAAGAGGCTCGCAATCGCGGGCGCGGTCCCAGCCTTCGTTTGCTGGCGGCCGAACCTGAGCCACGCGGGACCGCCGCTCGTTGCGGACGATCCCCACACGGTCGGACCCGGCGTCGTGCAACCGATTTTTGCGGGAACACGCCGGGCTCTTGCCGATTCAAGGAGAGCTCACGGTCGGCGGTGGAAAGGCCGCCCTCGGGTTCGACGCGGGCTACATCGTCGTCAGCAGTGACGCACATGAATGGTACGCCGCGCTCTACGCAAACTGGGCCGCTACCGCTCGACTCAACCTCCTCGGGGAACCGTGTAATCTGATGTTTGGCGCCTCTCGCGTCAACGTGCGCGCTTATCTGGGCACACAGCACACGTTTGGAGCTCGGCTCGAGCCCTGGCGTCAAGCCCGCTGAGAGCTGGTGCTCTCCGCAGAGCTTACACGGACCGTTTCGCACCCGCTATAAGAGCGGTGAGGCGAGCCGCGCGACTCTGGCCTGGACGCGGATGTGAAGTGGCTCGCCCTCGAGGTGTCCGGAAGGAACTTCGTCACATTGCATCAGGTCGTCCTCGAGCATTGCCTCGACCCTTCTTGCGAACTGCGCGTCGGCAACGACAGCGGTCTCTTCGAAATCCAGATAGAGAGAGCGGTAGTCCAAATTGACGGTGCCGACCGCCGCGGGTGCATCGTCGACCAATGCGACCTTGTGGTGCATGAAGCGCCCCTTGTATCGAAAGAGCCGGACGCCACATTCAATCATTTCCGTGTAGTACGTGAGCGACGCGAGCTCGACGAAGCGCTGGTCGGGCTCGTCCGGTAGCAAAACGCGCACGTCCACGCCGCGCTTCGCGGCGGATTGGAGGGCGCGCGTCATCACGTCGTCGGGCACGAAGTACGGGCTTGCGATCCAGACGCGTGACCGAGCGCTGGCTGCGAGCTCTGAGAAGAGAATGCTGCACTTGGGGACCGGGTCCGCGGGACCCGTGTTGACGATGCTGACCGCCTGGCCCGGCTCCGCGGCGACGATTGGCTCGTCCGCAATGTCGATGATTTCGCGAGTTGCCCAGTGCCAGTCCTTTTGAAAGGTCAGCTGAATCTGCTGCACCGCAGGCCCCTCAATTCGCAGGTGCGTGTCGCGGAAGCCGAGGTATTCGTCGCCGAGGTTCAACCCGCCAATGAATCCCGTTTGCCCATCTACGACCAGCAGCTTGCGGTGGTTGCGGGAATTGATCTGAAAGCGATTGCGAAAGCCCTGGGTCGTCCGAAAGCCGGAGACCTGGATCGAAGCGCGACGCATCTCATCGAGATAAGAAGCGGGCAGCTTGATCGAGCCGATTTCGTCGTAGAGGAAGTACACGCGCACTCCGTCCCGCGCCCGTGCGATGAGAGCGTCGCGAAGCGCCCGTCCGCTCCGATCGTCTCTCACGATGTAGAACTGGACCAACACGTAGGACTCCGCCGCTCCGATCGCATCGAGCATGGCTCCGTACGTCGCCTCCGCGTCGACGAGCAGATCCACGCGGTTCCCAGCCGTGAAGGGCACGTCGGTCAGGCGCTGCGCGACCGCTTCGAATCGTTCTAGGCCGGGTTCGAGCTCGGCGGCGAGCGTGGCCGCATGACCGCGTCGATCGCCAGCAGCACACCGAATAGCTCGGAGACGAGCAGAACGGTCGCCAACGTCGCAGACATGAGAACTCCGGGGTAGGGGAGGTGTGGGCAGACTGGTCGGACCGCTTCGCCACGCGGCCCGATAGCGCGCCTCAGTCGATGAGATTCACCTGTCCGGTATCCATGTCGTAGATCCCGCCCGCGATCTTCAAGCTGCCGGCGTCTTCGAGCTCCTTGATGATTGGGCTGCGCTCTCGGATGTCCTTCATGGTCGCGCGAACGTTCTCTTCGGTGACCATCTCCACGAACTCCTGGTTCTTGCTGGACTTGTCGCCCGCGTAGTCGGCGAAGTGACCCACTGCGGGTTGGATGTTGCTCAGCATCGGGGTGATGTTGCCGAGCTCGACTCCATCGATGGCGGCCTTGACCGCCCCGCAGTGCCCGTGCCCGAGCACGAGGATGAGCTTGGCTCCAGCAACCTTCGTGGCGAACTCGAGGCTCCCGAGGATGTCCGTGTTCTCGAAGTTGCCCGCAACCCGCGCGACGAACACGTCTCCGATGCCCCGGTCGAACACGTCCTCGACTGGAATTCTAGAGTCGAGGCAGGACAAGATCGCGGCCTTCGGGAACTGGCCTCCCACGGCGGCTCTCACTTGCGCGCTGTGGTCTCGCACAGTGAGATTGCCCGAGACGAAGCGTTGATTCCCCTCCTGCAACGCCTCGAGCACGTCGGCGGGCGTGAGCTTCTCTTGTTCTTCGCTGGTGAGGATGGTTTCCACCCGCGGCGCTGGCATCTCGGCCGACTTCTGCTGGCAGCCGACCAGCGCACAGGACACGAGCCAAGCTCCCGCTGCGGCATCCAGTACACCTGAACTGATTCTCATCGATCCTCCTCGGTCTCCGCCTCGTGTGGGGCTGGTCGACTGGGCGTCATCGTAGGTTCTCAGGGTCTCCTTTACAAGAGCGTCAGCGCTTGCCCCTGAGGTTTACGAAGAGATTGACCACGAGCAGGTGAACGCTGCGATTCACCTCGCGCGACAGATAGACGAACTGATAGCCCACCTCGGCCCGGAACACGCCGTCGAAGGCGAAGACGGCGGGACCCACGAATAGCCGGTTCTGGTCGAATCCGTCCGTCCAGCGCACGCTACCGCCCATCCCGACGAAGACCTCGTCCCAAAGAACCAGGCCCAGGGGGAACGAT
>JBAVOF010000046.1:0-4180 GCA_049691835.1 Polyangiales bacterium | reverse complement strand
CAACGGCATCTTCTTTCGGTAGCTCCAGATGAAGCATCCGAGGATGCCACCGAAGAAGCCTCCATACGATGAGAGCCCGAGCCAGGTGGAGAAGAACTTCGAGGGATCGTGCAGAATTTCGACGAGGGTTTCGCGCTCATAGAAAAGGCCGTTCAAGAAGTAACCGAGGATGAAACCCGTAACGACCGCGTACGTCACGACGTCGCCCGTCGCCACGGTGTCGAGCCCGTTGCGCTCTGCGAACCGCCCAGCCACCCATGCGCCTAGCAACACCCCGGTCGCCACGAGAACGCCGAACGGCTGTATCGACAGGGTGTCTCCCAAGACGGGAAGGGAAAACGGCAGCGGGATGTCCCAAGACTCGAGCCGGAACCAAGGAATGAACAACAAAGCGTGCATTGCCGCCGAGCCTAGCATCCACGTCCTTGCACCGCCCCCATCCAGCCGCTAAGGCCAGCCCGAGGTGAAATCATGACCGAGATCATGGCTGTTGGCGCGAGAGAGATACTGGATTCCCGAGGCAATCCCACGGTCGAGGTGGACGTGGAGTTGATGGGTGGCGCCGCCGGGAGAGCCGCGGTTCCGTCGGGCGCTTCGACCGGCGAACACGAAGCCCTGGAGCTCCGTGATGGCGACGCCCGTCGCTATCACGGCAAGGGTGTTCTCAAAGCCGTAGATAACGTCGTCAACGAGATCGCGCCCCAGGTGCTCGGTCAGGAGGCCCTCGACCAGGCGGCCGTGGATCAGGTCATGCTCGACTTCGATGGCACGCCCTCCAAATCAAAGCTGGGCGCCAATGCGATTCTCGGCGTTTCAATGGCCGTCGCGCGCGCTGCCGCAGACGCGGTGGGTCTGCCGCTCTGGCGGTATCTCGGAGGCGCACAAGCGCACGTCTTGCCCACGCCCTTCATGAACATCATCAACGGTGGCGCGCACGCCGATAGCGGCCTGGAAGTCCAGGAATTCATGATCGTGCCAGTCGGGTTCGACTCGTTTTCGGAGGCGCTTCGTGCTGGCGCCGAAACCTTCCACACGCTCAAGAAGCTGCTCAAGGACGCAGGGCATGCGACCAGTGTGGGCGATGAAGGTGGTTTCGCGCCGCACCTATCGACGAACGAGGAAGCCTTGTCGTTCGTCGCGCGCGCCATCGAGGCTGCCGGCTATCGTCCGGGCGAGCAGGTGGCCATCGCTCTCGATTGCGCAGCCAGCGAGTTCTACGACAAGGCGAAGGGGGTCTACCGCTTCGACAAGAAGCCGGTCGATGCTGCCGGTTTAGTCGAGACTTATGCGGACTACTGCTCCAAGTATCCGATCGTCAGTATCGAGGACGGGATGGACGAGAACGACTGGGCTGGCTGGAAGGTGCAGACCGAGATTTTGGGTTCCAAAGTCCAGCTCGTCGGGGACGACGTTTTCGTGACGAATACGGAGCGCGTCCAGATGGGCATCGATCGAGGTGTCGCCAACGCGATCTTGATCAAGGTCAACCAAATCGGGACCGTCACCGAAACCTTGAACACCATCCGTCTCGGTGCGCTACATGGATATGCGTCGATCATCTCGCACCGAAGTGGCGAGACGGAAGATACATTCATCGCCGACCTCGCGGTTGCTACCGGCGTTGGACAGATCAAGACCGGTTCCGCGTCTCGCTCGGAGCGAATCGCCAAGTACAACCAGCTCCTTCGAATCGAAGAGCAACTTGGCGACGGAGCGGTCTACGCGGGCGCGTCTACGCTGGCTGCCTAAGTCCGCGTCCGCCTCAGCCCAACGCGAATCGCACGGCGGATGAGGTGTCGTACTGCCCGGCCCGGAACGCATAGTCACCCAGGATTCGCCGGAGGGCCTGCACGTTCGTCGCGAATGGCTCGACCCGTAGCTCCGCCAACATCCGGTCCATCGAAAGGATCGCGCGATGTCGGATGGGCTCGTAGGTGGTCAACTTTGCGATCAAGGGGCGGTCGTCGGCCGGCAGAGGCAAGCCGACCGTCGCCGATGATGTCGCGCGAACGCGACCTTGGGGCGTGGGCGCAATGGAGTACGAGGAAACCACGGCATCCTGCTGATCGAGAGCGAGTATCGACGCGTCGAGCGCGTGTCCTCGGGGTTCGAGTGCTTCAATCTCCTCCGGTATGGGCTCTCCAGCCGCGATTCGAAGCTGGAGCGCAACCAAGTCCACCCCGTTGACCATCTCGATGAGCGTGTGGTGCCGCGGTAGCCCGATCTTCACGTCGGAGACCCATGACAGACCAGACGGGTCGATGTGGAACTTCACCTCTAGGATCCCCGCGTAGCGGAGCTCCGTTGCAAGGCGCCTGGCGCTCTCGAACAGGGCCATCCGAAATGCTTCGCCGTCCGCTCGGAAGAGCAGCTCCGGTGATGGGGACTCGTGGATGAGTGTATGCTCGGAGCTCGATAGACTCCGGTCGCATTCGGCGATGGCGGCCGTTTGACCGTGGGAGTCGGCGGCCACGAGCACGCAGAGCTCTCTAGGCCGTGATGAAACCTCGGCGTCGTGAATGGTCCGCACGTATGCTCGTTCGGCTGCAGCGCGTAGCGTCGCCGGGTCAGCCAGTGCGCCTAGCACGTCGAGATCGGTCCCGATGACGGTTACATCCGCTTTTTCCGCAGCGCTCGCCAGCTCGAACATCTCCGGTTGACCCTGATATCCGAGGTGCGCAGCATCGGCGCCGGCCTGCTCGACGATCGCAGCTAGTTGTTCGGCTGGAATCGGCTTGGCTTCGTCGAAATCTACCTCGATGCTTCGATCCGCAGCTTCGACGTGACGACTCGCAGGCACGTTCTTTGGGGCGACGACGATCGATTCGACGCCCATTCGTCGGCACGTTCGCGCGACACGGGTGGCCGCCTCTCCACGCCGTAGGATCAGTACTTTCTCAAACACCGACCGAGCATAGCAACCGGCAGGCCAGAGGCATCCCGGGTCCCGACTTGACCTCGATGGCCGCCGGTACCAGGAGCCGAGCGATGCCGGTTTGGGTCCGCTCCAAAGGCTTGCAACGCCGCTCGGTGCGTCATGAGGAGCTCGTATGGCGCGCGGAGGCGATGCTGGAGGCGTTGGCGATCGACGAGGCCGAGCTCTCGATTCTGCTCTGCGACGACCGAACCATCCGCCAGCTCAACCATGAGTATCGGAAGAAGGACAAGGCGACGGACGTGCTCGCCTTTCCCATGCAGCAGGGCCCCGGCCCCGCGTCGGCCCCCGGGCTACTCGGCGATGTGGTCATCTCTCTGCCCACCGCAACCCGCCAAGCGGCGGAACGCGATCGCCCGATCATCGACGAAGTGACCTTCTTGTTGGCTCACGGTCTGCTGCACCTGCTCGGGTACGACCACGGCAATCCGCGGGAGGAAGCGGAGATGAAGCGGCGAACCGGGGAGCTTTTGGGTGCGGTCGAGGCGGCACGCTAGGCGTTGATCCGTGTGGAAAACGGGTGTGAAGCGGTCCGCCGGCGCACCTCGAATCCTCGCGCGACGCCTCTATTTCCACCGTCAACTGTTTGGAACTAGAAACAATTGCGTCTCTTGTCCATTTTTTTCAAGCCTGCCCAGGGCTTCTGTGCCGAAGCTGTGGATGCACTGTGAACAAGTCGCTCGCCCAGCACCAAGCGGGCGGGCGGATAGTGGTCTCGCAAGCGATCCGATCGGTTAACCCCAAGAAATTTGTTCGCGAAACCGCACAAAGGCACTTGTCAGCAAGGAAAACCCCAGGCATAGATGGCGCCGTGCCTGTCTTGGGCTTCTTTTTTGGGGCCTTTTCTTTAGACCGAATGGCAGGCCGCGAAGTTAGGAGGGAATTATGGTAGCGGGCAAGCGAATGACAAAGGCCCAGATCATGAGCGAGCTGGCCGACAAGAGCGGCCTGACCAAGAAGGAAATTGGGGGAGTCTTCGATGCACTTCGAGACCTCGTCAAGAAGGAGCTTGGTAAGCGTGGCTCGGGGGAGTTCGTCATTCCTGACATGATCAAGCTCAAGGTTCGTAAGATTCCGGCGAAACCCGCGCGGATGGGACGTAACCCGGCAACCGGCGAGGAGATGATGCTTCCGCCGAAACCAGCGTCGAAGAAGATTCGTGCGACGCCGCTCAAGAAACTCAAGGACCTAGTCCTCTGAGCCACTGAGTTAACGAATCGAGAAAAGGGGCCCTTAGGGCCCCTT
>JBAVOF010000045.1:0-25242 GCA_049691835.1 Polyangiales bacterium | reverse complement strand
CTCCGTCACGTTGCCTACGACGCGGGCGAGCTCGATCAATCGGGCCCGGTCGCTCCCGAGCTCGCGGTCCAAGTCCGCCGGCGATCGGGGCGCCATGTCCAATCGTACGCTGTAGTCAGTTGCACCCGACTTCAGCCCCTTGGCGCGTCGTTCGATTCGATTGATCCCGAGCAGGATGTACAGCAGAGCCCCGAGGAACGGCACGAGCCAGATCACCCCCACCCAGGCCGTCGCAGCGCGTGTGTCACTCTTGTTCAGGATAACGTGCGAGGATGCCGAGGCTGCAATCAGCAGGTCGAGCACGATCAACAGCTCGGGCGCGATACTCTGCAGTTGCTGCCAGTTGAACGACATCGGAGGCCCGTTTCGAGACTACGGTGTAACGGTCTGGCGGTCGACTTCACAGCGGGGTACATTGATCGAGGCGGGGCATGAGGAATCGGTCTTTGGTTGAACGATTTGGGGTTCGACTTTCAGGGGGTACGACGGTGTTTCGTCAGGGCGACCCTGGTGGATCCGTCTACGTCATTCGAGCTGGAAGGGTTCGCGTTCTCAAAGAATCGCACGGTCGTAAGCGAGTAGTGACGACTCTCGGTCCGGGCGACTTCTTTGGAGAGATGGCGGTCGTCACCGGCCGCCCGCGTTCCGCGACGGTCGAGGTCATCGAGGACGCGGAGCTGCTACGAGTTCCGGCTGACAAGCTCCAAGAAATGGTGACCGGGAACGGCGAGATCGCAATTCGGTTGATTCGACATCTCTCCGAACGTCTCGAGAACGCCAATCGGTTCATCGACCTCTTGCTCGAAGACGACGTGACTGCTCGCGTGATTTTGGAGCTGCAAGACGAGCTCGAAAGCGCAACCGGCTCGGCAGCGCCGGACATCATCGATCGGGAGCTTGCACTCAAGCTTGGTGTGGACAAGACCGAGCTGCGCCGCGCGTTGCGGCGACTCGCGCGAGTTGGTGTCGTCGAGGTGACGAGCGGTTTCGTGCTGATCAAGGACCCCGAGCGACTCGGCGAATTCCTCGATTTCATCCGCAGTTCGGTGGAGTCTTGATGCAGCTGCGCGTGCTCGGCTGCCACGGCGGTGAAACCCCGAAGCACCGCACCTCTAGCTTTCTGGTAGGTGACACGGTCGCCATCGATGCAGGCGCCATCACCAGCTCGCTCTCCCTAGACGAACAGGAGCGAATCCGGTCGGTGCTCGTGAGCCATCCGCACATGGATCACGTGCGCGATCTCGCGACACTCGCGGACAATCGTTGCCAGCAGGGTGGATCGACCCTGGACATCGTGGGAATTCCGGCCACCGTCGATGCGCTTCGAACGCACTTCTTCAACGACATTATTTGGCCTGACTTCACGCGGATCGACGCAAAGGACGGACCGACCGTCCGCTTCGTCGAAGTGCAGCCCAATCACGAATTCGACGTCGACGGGTACGGCGTCACTCCGGTCATGGTCAATCACACCGTGGACACGTCTGCCTTCATCATTCGCCAAAACGGCACTAGCATCGTCTACGGTGGCGACACGGGACCGACGGACGAGCTCTGGACTCAGATCAACGCCCTCGACGATCTTCAAGCGTTGATGATGGAGGTCTCGTTCCCCAACGATGAAGCTGACCTCGCCTACCGCTCGCGGCACCTGACTCCGGAAACACTAACCACCGAGCTCGGCAAGCTCAAACACAGCGACGGCCTTCCCATCCTCCTGTATCACATCAAGCCAACGTTCGAGGCCAGGGTGCTGCGAGAGCTTGCTCAGGTACGGGGACGAAACCTGCAGATTCTACAGCTGGGCGATGAATTCCTCCTCTGACCTGCTTCTGGACTTGGCTCGATCCGGGGTTGCGGTTATCTTTGAGGAGTGAGTGGCATTGCCCCAAAAAGGGACTTCCTTTTTGCGATGCGACTTGCCGCTGGCGGCGGTTGGGTAGATTGCCCCGCAATGGTGCGAACTCCTGAAGGAGACTCGCTGCTGTGAGACGGCCCTCGATAACCGCGGGTCTAACCACCAAGGAACGCTCCGCGTGGTCTGGGCATGGTGCCCAGAGACCCAAGAGCGCCGGCATCGCCGGGGGAGGAATGTGCATATGGATGGCAATTCTAGAATCGGACTCTCACCGGAGGTTCGGGCGAGTTAGCCCTTAGGCAAACTCCCCCCCTTGGTGGGAGTCCTGATCCAGAAGGGCCGGCGTCATTGATGGCGCTGGCCCTTTTTCATTGGCGGTCGTCCTACAACTCGCCAGTCTCCTCGTATTCCAGCACCCGTGTGTGGAAGAACCGCACCAGGACGTAGAGGAGAAGCCCGATGGGGCCGACCATCAGAGTTGCGATCAGGCAAGGGATGAGAAGCAGCTGCGGAATCCGTCGGCGCATCGCATCGCGCGTTTGCCAGGCACCCACGAAGAGGTCGAAAATCAGGTAGTGAATCCAACCCGCGACCACGATGTGTGGGGTCGAGAACCCGATCATCACACCGTATAGCGAGCTGAAGCTGAACCCCTCCGGCGCCGTTCCGTACCCGAACAACATATATGCGTATATCGGCGTGAGCAGGAGAACAACGACCGGTCCGTGCACCAATCGTTGCGTCCACGTCCAGCGGGGCGCCAACATGAGGAGCAGCCAAAACGGAATCACCAGGTAATTGGCGGCCTTGAACAGGGTTTCCAGGGGCATTCGCTGATCTCCTCGGCCAGCCGGAGACCTTGCGCGTCTCCGTGTCTTCCGTCAATTGACTGTGAGTCAATTGACGACCTGCCCCCAATCCTTACATGCAACGGAACGATACATCTAATGTCCACACTTAGCCGAGTCTTACTTATCCCGAGCGTGATTTCAGTGCTCGTTCTCAGCGCGTGCGGCTCCGACTCGGGCAGCGATACCAGCCCCAAGGACTGCAACTACGCGAGCACATACGACGCCATTCAAGAAACGGTCTTCGAGGCCAAGGGCTGCACCGCGAGAGCCTGCCATGGCGACACGATGAGCGGCGGCCTCGATCTGCGTCCGGCGGGTTCATTTGATTCGCTGGTCCGTCACCCGAGCACCGTCGACCCCACTATCGAGCGCGTGTTTCCGGGCGACCAGGACCGGAGTCTTCTCTACCGGAAGCTCGCCGCGGGAACCGAGGGCACCAGTCTCGGTGATCTCGGGCAGCCAATGCCGGTTGGCGTCGATCCGCTCTCCGCCGATCAGCTCGAAGCGATGCGGCTATGGATTCGGGGTGGCGCGCCTTCCGACTCGATCGTTGGCGGAACGCTCGAGCTTCTCGGTTGCGAGGGGACGTTCGACGCACAGCCCAACAAGATCAACCCCCTTCCACCCCCCGAGACGGAGGAAGGCGTTCAATTCTACGCCGGAGGCTGGGCGCTCGACGCCGAGGCGGAAGATGAAGTCTGTTTCGCGAGCTACTACGACTTCACCGACCAAGTGCCTGCCGAGTTTCAGGTCGACTGCGATGAATTTGGTGCAGGTCGGAAGTGCTTCGCCTTCGGCAGAAACGAGCTGGCTCAGGACGGTCAGTCCCACCACAGCATCATCAGGGTTTTTACCCCGGAGTCGGATCCGAACGGTGGAGACTGGGGACCTTGGGCATGCCTCGGCGGCGACAAAGCAGGACAGAGTTGCGACCCGACCGTAGCGAATCTGTGTGGACCCCGCAGCCAGTGCACGACGCCGGCGGTGACCTCCGTGGCGTGCGTCTTTTACCCCTACGCGCCGCAGGCATTCGGCTTGGGTGGGGGCGTCGGTGGCACCACAGGGACACAGGTGGCGCTGTCGGGCGCACAGGAATCGACGTTCATCGACCTGCCGCCGGCCGGCGTGTACTCTCGCCTACCGCTCGCGGGCTTCATTGCGTGGAACAGCCACGGCTTCAATCTGACCAAGACTGCGACGACGATCGAACAGTGGGTGAACCTCACGTTCGTGCCAGAGTCTGAGCGCACCTGGCTGCGCCAACAGATCTTCGAGGCCGGCCACATCTTCGCGATGGGACCTGTGGACCCGTTCACCAAGCGCGAGGTGTGCACCACCTGGACACTGCCGCAGTACTCTCAGCTCCTGAGCCTCAGCTCACACATGCACAAGCGTGGCGAGTTGTTCCGGATCTGGCTTCCACCCAATGAGCCGTGCCTGGGCGCGAGCGATTGTCCAGTACCGCAGGGTGAGGCCGACTACGAGAGCCAGTTCTACGACGATCCGCGCTACACATACTACGATCCACCGAACGGCTACTCCTCCACGGTCGTGGCCGACCGCACCTTCAAGGCTTGCGCGGTCTACGACAACGGCGAGGACAATCCGCTCGAAGTGAAGCGGGAGTCAACCAAACCAAACAGCGCCGTCTGTGACCTTCCGCCGCTCCTCACCAGGGCCAACTGCGGTTGCGCCCCTGAAGAGCGATTCTGCTTGGGCGGTGACAATCAAGGTGTGCCTTGCGGAGGCGACGACACGGTCTGCGGCGAGGCGGGGGTCTGCGACGCCTGCACGCTCCTCGGTGGAGTGACTACCGATGATGAGATGTTTATCCCCCTCGGATCGTACTATGTAGCAGAGCCTTCACCCTAAGGGCTGAAGACAGTGGCGGCTTCCAGGCGCTTTTCTGAGAACCCCTCACTTTTTCTGCTTGCGCTGATAGACTAATCGGAAAGAATCCGTCCCTAACTTAGGCTTAAAACCCCGTTGGAGTGACTAATGAAATTTGTTCAATACGCGATCGCAATGTTCGCTGCGACGTTGATCGTCGCATGTGGAGCCGACAGCACGACGGAGGTCGACCCGAAGTGTGATGCGGACAGCACCTTCGCTCAGGTGCAGCAGCAGATCTTCGAGGGTCGCGGTTGCACCGCTTCCGCGTGTCACGGCGAGTCCGCCACGGGGGGTCTCGATCTCCGACCTGCGAACGCGTACGCGAACCTCATCAACGTACCGGCCACCTCCGGTGAGTACGTGCGTGTGTTCCCTGCCGAAGAAGACGTCAGCCTCCTCTACCAGAAGGTCGCGGCGAAAACCAAGGGCTTCCAGCTGAGCTCGCTCGACAATCCGATCGGTGGGGGCGCGATGCCTACCAGCGACGACGTCTTGAGCGAGGATGACCTGGCCCTGCTGCGGACGTGGATTCGCGGCGGCGCCCCAGAGGCGGGCATCGTCGCGGGCTCGGAACAGTACTCGACGTGCGAGCTTCAAGGTGAAGTCGTTCCCAACAAGATTCAACCGCTTCCGGCGCCTGCCGTCGATGAGGGTATTCAGTTTTACTCCGGAGGCTGGGCAGTTCCTGCCGAGCAGGAGGGCGAGGTCTGCTTCGTCAGCTACTACGACTACTCCGACCGAATTCCCGAAGAGTTCGTCGTTCCATGCGGTGAAGCGCAGGGCGGGCCCGACAAGGACTGTTTCGTCTACAACAAGGTGCTGCTCGCGCAAGACCCGCAGTCTCACCACAGCATCGTCGAGTTCTATGTGCCGCCCGCGGACAAGCCAGAACAAAACGATCCAACCAGCTCATCCTGGAAAAATTGGGCCTGTCTGGGTGGTGACAACGCCGGAATGCCATGCACGCCTGGTGCCGACGAGTGCGGTGAGCGCAGTCAATGCACGACCACGCCGCTCACCACCGTGGCTTGCATCTTCTATGGAAACGGACCACCCGAGATGGGCACCCCCGCAGGGTTGTTCGGCCGGGCCACCGTGCGACAGAATCTCGCAACCGCGCAGGAGGCCAGCTTCCGCGAGTCTTTCCCGGCCGACGTGTACGCACGAGCTCCCGTCAAGGGTTTCATCGTATGGGACAGCCACGCGTTCAACCTCACGGAGACTGATACGACAATCGAGCAATGGATGAATCTGTCCTTTGCTTCGCCGGACGAGCTGGTCTACGAGCGCGCGCAAATCTTCGATGCGGACGACATCTTTGGGATGGGCCGCATCGAGGCATACAGCTCGCATGAGTCTTGCGGGACGTTCACGATGCCCCAATACGGCCGACTGCTCACGTTGAGCTCGCACACACACAAGCACGGCAAGGAGTTTCGCGTTTGGTATCCACCAAACGAGCCTTGCGTTGAGCGTGCCCCGGACAACAACTGCGAGCGGCCCGATCGCGACCCGGATTACCTGAGCTTCGATTACGCCGACGCGCTCTACCAGCGCTTCACCGGTGACGACATCCTGGCGTTCGATAGTCCGAACGCACTAGACCGAACGTTTCGCTATTGCGCGATCTGGGACAACGGGGAGAGGAATCCCGAGGACGTGCGCCGTGAGTCGAACAAGCCTGAGGCCGACACCTGCGCGTTCCTCGACGCATTCGCGCCGATCGCCAGCCAGGGAGGCTTCAACTTCTTCTCCTGCGGATGCAAGCCAGAGGATCGGTCGTGCGTCGGCGGAGCGAATCAGGGAATGCTCTGCAACGGCGATGACTCGGTCTGTGGCGAGGGTGGCGTCTGTGACGCTTGCCCGCTCGGCGGCGGCGTCACCACGGAGGAGGAAATGTTCATCCTCCTCGGCTCGTACTACGTTCAAACGCCGTGACTGTAATAGTACTGTAACCAAGCTGGCCCATTGTCCGGCGGTGAGCTACATGGCCGGCGATGGCTCGCTTCGACGCCTACAACTCCGAATGTCTCCTGTTCTCATTCAAAGACGGCCTTCTTGCGAGGCTTGCGCACGACTTGAAGTTGCAGGTCGAGCGATTCTCGATCGAGGTCGACGACTCGACGAACGAGATCAAGGCCTCGTTCGACCCGAGCAGCATCCAAGTGGTCTGCGCGAGGGTCGACGGACGAGACGACGCCTCGACGCTGAGCAAGGGCGACAAGAAGAAGATCTACGACAACGTCACCAAGGACGTGTTGCGGGTTCGCAAGTATCCGGAAATCCGGTTCGACTCGACCCAAGTCGTGAAACGGGGCGATGGGTTTGCCGTCGAGGGAACGCTTCAGATGCACGGCCAGTCGCGCAGCATCCAAAGCAGCATCCGAGCCGACGGAGAGCGGTGGCGAACCGAGCTGACAATTCACCAGCCCGATTTCGGGATCAAGCCGTTTACGGCAGCGCTTGGCGCTTTGAAAGTGAAGCCCGACGTGACCATCGTCCTCAGCGTCCCGCGAGAGAGCTAAGCTGCCGCGGGGCGGGCGCGTATCCTGGGAGACGGTATGCGTAGCCGAATTGCCCTAGCACTTGGTCTTTTCCTCTCATTGAGTTGCGGCAGCGCTGGTGATGACGGGACTGGTGGCACCGGCGGCGGGAGCAACTCCGGGCCCCTGGTAGACAACACACAGTGGAAGCTTACCGATCAGGGTGCGGAGTTCTTCGGTGCGCCGCCCCCAGGCGCTACGTGTGATCTCACACCCATCGACTGTCCCGAGTACCCCTGGCCGGAAGGCGAGTGCGTGAACTTCGTGCCGGGTTCGTCCTGTATCTCAGCGGTCGTGCCCGAGTGCCTCGACGCCTACACAGTGCTCTCGATCTACACGAGAATGCCGGACACTCGCATTCCCCTCTGCAATTGGATCACATTGGAGCAGCCGTCGCTCCGCGCCATTGCGGCCGGCGATCAAGTCGAAGTTCGGGCCCGTCACTCCGCGCTCACGGCTCCGGTGACCTCGCCGCCTACCCAGGCGCACATGGGCTTCGTCATCGGCGACGAGAGCGTGCTCGACTACAGCGTCTTGATCCCGTCTGATTACGTGTTTCCTAGCAGAACCTGGACGGCACCCAAGGACTACCCCGCAGGCACGAGGTTGCTCTGGCACGTCGACAACCACGGCTCGAACGAATACATGCTCATCGAGGTGAACATCCTCTAAGCATGCGCATTTACGATACTTTGACGGGAGGCGGCCTTCGCGAGCGAGGGTCTCGCCCGTCTGCTTGCCCAAACTCAATCGATAAGGAACCTTAGCCACATGCGTCTGATAACTCTATCAATGGTCTTAGCGCTCTTACTCATCGGCTGCGGCGACAGCAGCTCGTCTGACGGCGGCACCGGCGGCACCGGCGGAGCTGGTGGAACCGGCGGGACGGGCGGTGGAGGCACCGGCGAGTTCGTCCCGACGCTCAGCCACAAGTACGAGCCCCACGCCGTCGGGGTCGGTGAAGAGATCTCCGACCTATGTCAGACCTGGGTGCTAGGCAACGAAGAGCCGCTCTACGTGAAGAAGGTGCGGCAAACCAACGACGGCGCCTGGCATCACTCGAACTGGTTCTTCGTCCCGGCGGATTTCTATCCTCCCAAACCCGGTGTCGAAGGTCCCGGCGCCGAGCTCAAGAGCACTTGGCGCTGTAGCGACCGTGGCTTTCGTGAGTACATCGCTGCCGCCGCCGGTGGCGTGTTCTTCGCTCAGTCCACCCAAGCCTTCCAAGAGATCCAGGCGTTTCCCGACGGAGCTGCGCTCGAGATCCCGCCACACAGCATGATCATCGGCAGCGTCCATCTATTGAACGTCTCGGCGGCGCCGATCGACAGCGCCCTCACCATGGACGTCGAAACCGTTCCAGCCGACGAGGTGGAAATCCGCCTCACCCCGTTCAGCTTCAGCAACACGAGACTGTCAATTCCGCCGCAGGTCGATGGAGTTCCCACCAAGTCGCGGTTCGCGATGACCTGCGACCTTCGAGCGACGTTTCAGCAGCACCTGGGCACCGACCCGAACTACAACGTTTACTACGTGCTTGCGCACTATCATGAGTGGGGAAATTATTTCAATCTGAGCTTTGCCCACGAAGACGGACGCAGAGAGTCGATTCTGGAGATCAGGAATCGCGTCGGAGAGCCAATTGGCAGAACGATTGACCCCCCAATGAACAACGACGGTGCGATGGGTCTTCAGGTCGACTGCGGCTACATCAACAACACCGATCGCACGTTACACTATGGTTTGAAGGACCAGGAGATGTGCGTGTTTCTGGCGTACACGGATTCGAACATGAAGGTTGGCATCGGCGCTGGTGAGAATCATCCCATGGGCGAAGACGAAGATGGCGTGCTCCTGAACGAGACCGATTGCGGGGACATCGTAGCGTTCAGGGCTTACGCGGACTGACGATCGCTAGACGTTGAAGCGGAAGTGCATGATGTCTCCATCCTGCACGACGTAGTCCTTGCCTTCGATGGCAAGCTTTCCGGCCGCCTTCACGGCCTGCTCGGACCCGAGCTCGAATAGATCCTGGCACTTGGTGACTTCGGCACGAATGAAACCGCGTTCGAAGTCCGAGTGGATCTTGCCAGCGGCCTGGGGCGCTTTCGTGCCTCGGTGAATCGTCCAAGCGTGGACCTCCGGTGCGCCTGCGGTGAAGTACGTGATGAGATCCAGGGCAGCGTAGCCCGTGCGAATCACCTTGTGCAGACCCGGCTCGTCGAGCCCCAGCGATTCGATGAACTCGGCCCGTTCTTCCAAAGGCAGGCGCATGATCTCGGATTCGATCTCCGCGCTGATCACCACGACCGGGACACCTCGCTCCGCGCCGAGCCGGCGCACCTGGTCCACCAGCGGATCGTCGTCGATGTTCGCGAGTTGCTCCTCTTTGACGTTGACCACGAAAAAGGTCGGCTTGCTGGTCAGCAGGAACATGTCGCGGAGCACCAGAGCCTCGTCGTCATCGTTCGGCTGGGTCGTGGCCGCCGGCTGGCCTTTGTCGAGCGATTCAGCGAGACGCTTACACAGGGCTAGGGCCTTCTTCTCGAACGCGTCCTGGCCCTTGGCCGCTCGCTCGGCCTTGTCGAGGCGCTTCTGAACGGTTTCGAGGTCTTTGAGGATCAATTCCGTCTCGATCGTTTCGATGTCTGCGAGGGGGTCCACGCGATTGTCGACATGCAGGATGTTTTCGTCTTCGAAACAACGGACTACGTGAGCAATGGCATCGGAGTCGCGAATGTTGCTCAAGAAGGCGTTGCCCTTGCCTTCGCCCTTCGAGGCTCCGCGCACGAGGCCGGCTATGTCGACGAATTCCACCGTGGCTGGCACGACCTTCTTGGGATGGTGGAGCTCGACCAAGCGATCGAAGCGCGGGTCCGGAACGGGCACGATCCCCACATTCGGGTCGATGGTGCAAAACGCATAGTTCGCTGCCTCCGCTTCCTTTTCGGAAAGCGCGTTGAAAAGCGTCGACTTTCCGACGTTGGGCAGGCCGACGATGCCGACAGAGAGAGCCATGGGCCGTGCTTAGCGCGTGCTCGTCGAAGCGGCCACTCAGGGCAACCAAATCCGGCCGATCAAGAAGAGCCCTGCGGCCAGGATTGCGGTGAAGGGCACCGTGATCAACCAGCTCGCAACGATTCCGCTCACGACCTTCGTGTTGATTGCGCCGATGCCGCGGGCGAACCCGACACCGATCACGGCGCCCACCAAGGTGTGGGTCGTGCTCACGGGCAAGCCGAGCTTGCTTGCAAGGACGATCGTGGTAGCCGCCCCGAACTCGGCCGCGAAACCGCGCGAGGGAGTGAGCTCGGTGATCTTCTTTCCGACGGTCGCCATGATCTTGTAGCCGTAGGTGGCGAGCCCAATCACGATGCCCACTGCCCCGATGAGAAGAACACGATAGGGCACAGCTACCTTCGCACCGAGCTCGCCCGACGTGGCGCCGAATACCGCGGCCATCGGACCGACCGCGTTGGCTACGTCGTTGCTCCCGTGCGCAAAGGCGACGAAGCAGGCGGTGAGGACCTGCAAAACCAGAAACACGCGTTCGGCGTGGTAAGTCCGATGGCGCTTGTCCTTGGAGGCGCGTCGCAGAAACCTCCGCAACAATGGGACCGAAATCATGCTCGCGCTCAGGCCTACGGCGAACGCGATGCCCAGCGAAGGCCCGAGCGCCAAGTCCAGGTTGAGCGGCTTGAGCCCCTTGAACAGGACGCTCAGCGTCAGGATTGCAAAGATGGGAAAGACCATGATCGGTCCCCAGCCGCGCAGCGCGAGCAGCGGTCGATCGACGTTCAGGATGCGCCGCTTGATGAACACGAACCCGAGGTAACCCAAGAGCCCGCCCAGCAGCGGAGACACCACCCAACTGGCGACGATCGTGCCCATCACCGGCCAGTTCACTGCGTCGAAGCCTCCGGCGACCAAACCGAAGCCCACCACCGCGCCTACGATGCTATGCGTCGTCGATACCGGCCAACCGGCATACGTCGCGATGTTGAGCCAGAGTGCCGCAGCGATCAGACAGCAGGTCATACCGATGGCGATCACCATCGGGTCCCCCCCAAAGGCATCGACCTCGACGATCCCTTGCCGGATGGTCTGAGTCACCGTGCCGCCAACCAGCATGGCGCCTCCGAACTCGAAGATCGCCGCGACGATGATCGCACGACGCAGCGTCAGCGCTCCCGATCCAACGGACGTGCCCATGGCGTTGGCCACGTCGTTGGCGCCGATGTTCCAGGCCATGTAGAGGCCGGCGGCGGCCGCGATGGCCAAGACGATCGTCGTGAGCTCCATCCAGACTCGCCTAGCCAGCTACGAAAAGCCGGAACTGATCGCCTACGTTTTCGGCGTGGTTGGCCATGTCGCCGATCTTGTTCAGCACCTTGGTCCACATGAACAGCGCTGCTGGTGGCATCGTATTCTCGGCTTTGAACAGGATTTTAGCGCAGCGGTCTTGGATCTTGTCGGCTTCGTGCTCGGCCCGACCGAGGATCGCCGCTTGCTCCAGCACCTGCTCCGCTGGAGGCCCCGCGAATCCGGACTCCACCAAATCATCGATCAAATCGATGAGCTTCGACGCTTCTCGTATCGTCTCGAGGACACGCTCGACGAAAAGGGTCAGGATGGACTGCATGGCTTCGGGCACGGACAAGGGGCGAATCGTCAGAAGCACACCCACGTCCTCCGCGCAGTCCGCGATCGCGTCCATTTCGCTGATCAGCTTGAGAACGTCTCGTCGGTCCACGGGCATGAACAGCCGCACTGGCATCTTCGAACGGGCCGCATTCTTTGCGTCGTCGGCCTTTCCTTCGAGGACGCTGATCTCCTTGGCCACCCGTTCGACCCCGGCTTGATCCCCCTTGGCGAGCAAGCCGATCAGCTCCTCAACTCGGTTACTGGTGTTCATGACCTGGGTCATCAACTCGCTAACTCTGGGCAGGGGATTGCGCGCAAGCAGGTTCGCAAGTGGTATTCTCATGGCTCCTCGGAGCCAAGCGTCTCATCCCTTCCGGGCGCGCTCAAATGCTAAGTCCACCAGCCTCAATCCCTGTAAATTGCTGCCGCTCCGAGTCGAAATCGCAATCCGGGGAGCTAAGCTTCTGGTTGCTCGCTTGGAACGAGTCCGTCACAGAGACGTTACAACGGACGAACAGGCTTCGAGCAGGGGAAGATGGGGTCACGAATCCTAGTCGTAGAAGATGAGCCGGACCTGGCCGACCTGGTGGCTTTGAACCTCCGTCGAGCGGGCCATGAAGTCGTCGTTGCACATGATGGCGCGACCGCATTGGCGGAAATTCAGCGAAGCCAACCGGACTTGCTCGTGCTCGACGTCATGTTGCCCGACATCTCCGGGCTCGAGGTCTGCAGGCGCTTGCGACGCAACGCGCAGACTATTCGCCTCCCCGTGATCATGCTCACCGCGCGGAACGACGAGGTCGATCGCGTGGTTGGTTTCGAAGTGGGGGCCGACGACTATGTGCCGAAGCCATTCAGCCCGAGAGAGCTCGTGCTCAGGGTCGACGCGATCCTGCGGCGAACGACCGCTCCAGCCGAGGTGGGAGGACCGCAGGTCATCGTGCTTGGCGATTTGGTCATCGACGTTCCAGCCCATCGAGTCGAGGTCCAGGGACAAGAGATTCTGTTGACCGCCCTCGAGTTTCGGTTGCTTCTCGATTTGGCGAGTCGCGCAGGCCGCGTGCAATCCCGGGATTCATTGCTGGAACGCGTATGGGGATACTCCCCCAACGTCGAAACGCGGACCGTCGACACCCACGTGAAAAGGCTCCGGGAGAAGCTCGGACCCGGCGCGGACCAGATCGAGACCGTGCGCGGCGTCGGCTATCGGGCCCTGAAGTCCTAGGTTGGTCAGGAGCGACGCGACGCGTATTCTTCCGGGGTGAGTCGAAAGTACACGCTCCTTGGAGGCACCATCGCACTGATGGTGGGTGCGATGTATGTGCTCTGGTACGCGTCGTCGCCCAACGCGCCGCGCTGGGCGATCGTCGTCGGAGGGGTAGTGCTCGGATGCGTCGTAGGCTGGGCGGCGTCGCGGCGAGACGCGCTCGATACCCAACGCCTTCAGCGGCTGGTCGACGCTCTGACAGAACGCAACTACGCCAAGCGTGCACGTCTCAACCGGCCGGGAGCCTTTGGCGAATTGGGCCGGTCCCTAGACGCACTGGCGGAGCGGCTTTCGACCAGTGAGCTGAAGAAGCGGAGCCGAAAGGACCGTCTGCAGACGATTCTCGACGCAATGGCAGAGGCCGTCATGGTGACCGATGCGAGTGGGCACATCGCGCTCACGAACGAGGTGCTGACCGAGTTGGTCGGTTTCAATCCCGAGGGCAAGACCGCCGTCGAGGCGATTCGGCACCCGGACTTTCACCGGGCGATCGAGGACGCGCAGCGCGGCGTCTCCGGCTTGCTCGAGATCGAGCTCGACGGAGTCGGCGGTAGCCCCCGGCGCTTTGTTCGAGCGTCCGTGTCGCCCCTGCGCAATCGGCAGGGCGTCGTCACCGTGTTCCACGACGTCACCGCGCAGCGAGTGGCAGACCAGGTTCGGCGAGATTTCGTCGCCAACGCAGGGCACGAGCTCCGCACGCCGCTCACTGCGATTCGGGGGTTTGCAGAGACGCTTCGCGAAGGCGCCATCAACGACCCGGCGTCCGCGCAGGGCTTCCTCGACGTGATTCTCAGGCATACGCGGCGTCTCCAGGCCCTGGTCGACGACCTGGCCGATCTGAGTCGCTTCGCCGGCGTGGACCTCGAGCTGACCTTGGCGCCGGTCGCCGCAGGGCCTCTGCTAGACGAGGTCGTTCGCGGATTGGAGGCCCAGTCCAACGCGAAGCGCCTCAAAGTCGCGCGGGTTGGGCTCGATGACGCACCGCTGGTGCTTGCCGAGGAGCGTGCGCTCGAGCAGATTCTGGTCAACCTCGTCGACAACGCGATCAAGTACACTCCCGAAGGGGGCGAGGTGCGGGTCGCCCTCACAGCGGAGGAGCAGCAGGTCTTGATCGAGATCGCCAATTCAGGCCCGGGAATCCCAGCCAAGCACCTTCCCCGAATTTTCGAGCGTTTCTATCGGGTCGACGCGGGACGCTCCCGCGCGCTTGGAGGGACGGGTTTGGGGCTCTCGATCGTGAAGCATCTGGTCACCAAGATCGGCGGCGCGATCAGCGTCGATAGCCGAGATGGTTGGACTCGGTTCCAGCTTCGCATTCCGTATGCCAATAGGCCCGAGAGCGACACACCCATGTCACCAAGCTGACACATATGTTTCGTACTTAGCGGGTCGATGACACAAGCCCGATTCATTTCTTGCGTGCTCTTCGCGCTCACCGTCGCGGCAGGCGCCCTCGCCCAAGAGGCGACCCCGGTGGGGGAGGCCGGCCCGGGGCAATCGGTCATCGGCGAGCCATCTACGGCCGGGGTTCCGACGGAAGCGGTCTTCGAGCCACCGCAGCCGCAAGACTCCGAGGACACGGCGGTCGTCGACGCGCCCCCTCCGGCACCCGTCGCCGCCGCCAAGGGCCGAGTCCCCGCCGACCAGATCCGACCCAAAGGAGAACAGGAGATGATGGGCGACCATCCGGTCAGTCCGGGTGGGATCAGGTTTCGTCCCGGCAAAGGCGTGGAGATCAACAGCGACGACGGGGATTTCCAATTGCGCATTCGCGTTCGCGTTCAATTCCTCTATACGCTCGTGCGCGGAACCCTCGGGCCGCGTGAAATCGATGAGCCGGAGGAGTTGCGCAACGACTTCCGAATTCGCCGCGCGCGATTCATTTTTCAGGGTCATGCGTTTGGGAAGGACAACCACTACAAGCTCGAGATCGACCCGACTCGGCCCGATAGCGTGGTGCTCGACTACTACCTCGATTTCACACAGAAGAGGGACATCGAGCTCCGAATCGGACAGTACAAGCTCTCCTCTAACCGCCAACGTGTGATCTCCTCTGGTGACCTGCAGATGGTCGATCGGTCTGCCGTCAACGCGGAGTTCAGCCTCGATCGCGACATGGCCATTGACATTCGGTCGCGGGACTTCCTGGGCCTGGACCGGATGCGGTACGTTCTCTGTGTTGGGATCGGCAATGGGATCAACAATTTCCATTTCCAGGATTTCGGAATGGTTTACCTGATTCGTCTGGAATATCTGCCACTCGGTATCTTCGACGACTACAGCGAAGCCGACTTCGATCGAACCGGGCCCAGGCTCAGCCTCGGCACGAGCTATGCGTATTTCCTCCACGCCGAGAAGCAGCTCGGGATGGTGGGTGCGCCCTTTGTCGACGGCGGCACCGCCAACTATCAGTTCGGGTATGCGGACCTCATGTTCAAAGCGCGCGGGTTTTCGCTGATCAGCGAATTCGCCCTCCGCACCGGGAAACGAATCGTTGGAGACATCACGACAGATCCGGACGGCAACCCGATCGAGCCCAGCCGGGCGAGAAACGGCGTCGGCTGGATGGCGCAGGCCGGCTATATGATCCCCAAGATCCGCTTGGAGTTTGCCGGCCGCGGCTCGATCATTCGAGCTATCGGGTCCGATACGGACCTGCAGGACGGCTATGGCGCGACGTTCTCGGCGAGCTGGTACTTCTTCGAGCACCCTTTCAAGATCCAAGCCGATGTTTCGCAAGAGTGGAGGAACGAGGTGTTTCTTAGCGGTGGAACCACGGTCCGCATTCAGCTCCAAGCCTCGTTGTAGGGCCTTCATGATTCCAGATGCCTGCTTGGCATGGATTGTCCCGTGCTTCGCGCTTGTGGCGGCATGCGCGCATACCGAAACGATCAAGCCGCAACACGCCGTGCTCGTGGTCACTACGCGACCTCCTCACTGTAGGAAGATGGGCTTCGTCCAGGGTGTGGGTGGAGGAGATGAGCGGGCCATCGCAGACGCTATCTCCCGTGCCGCCCAACTCGGTGCCACCCACGTCATCCTGGACGCACCGGACCTCAACGTGAACGACGGACTGACCACCGTCGTCGTCGGGACGCTCTTCGACTGCCCGCCGCCCGGGGCCGAGTACCCGCCTGTCGGCTATCCCTGATCGAACGACTGCCCGTGTCCGTGCCGGACGTCGTGGCCATCGACCATGAAAACCACCATCTCTGCGATGTTGGTCGCGTGATCAGCGATTCGCTCGAGATACTTCGCGCAGTTGCAAATGCGCATGCCGTCGGCGATGCGCGAAGGATCATGCTTCATGTACTCGAGGCACAGACCCATGACCTCGGCGTAAATCTCGTCGACCGCATCGTCTTGCGCGAAAACCTTTCGCGCGCTGAACGCGTCCTCTTCGACGAACGCGTTCAACGCGTCCCGAAGCATGCCTCCCGCACGAAGAGCCATCTCCGGAAGCCTGGAGCCTGGCGCGCTGGGACGATCGGCAGGTTCCATTTCCAACGCACGTTCCGCGATGTTGACAGCTTCATCACCGATTCGCTCCAGGTCCGTGGAGACTTTGACAGCCGCCACCGCAAACCGGAGATCCCGGCCGACGGGTTGACGCAGCGCCAGGATCCGCACGGCGAGATCATCGACTGCAAGCTCGTCTTCATCCATCCCGCGGTCCGCGTCCATGACCTCTCGCGCTAACGTCTCATCGCGTTCTTCGAATGCGCGGACCGCGATGCTGATCATCTGTTCGCAACGGCCGCCCATGGCGAGGAGCCGGTCCTTCAAACTGCGGAGCTCAGCCTCGAATTCCTGGTGTGTATGGGTTCTCATGGGTCGGCTCGAAAGCGCCATTATCCAAACCTACCGGAAATATACTCCTCAGTACGCTTTTTCGCCGGACGGGTGAACATGGTCTCAGTCTTACCATGTTCCACCAGGGCTCCCATGTAAAAAAATGCAGTAAAATCGCTGACTCGCGCCGCCTGCTGCATCGAATGGGTGACGATGACGATGGTGTACCGCTCCCGAAGCTCGCGGATCAGCTCCTCGATTTTGGCCGTGGCAATCGGGTCCAGCGCCGAGGCGGGCTCATCCATGAGGATTACCTCGGGCCAGACGGCCAAGCATCGGGCGATGCACAGGCGCTGCTGTTGACCACCCGATAGACCGAGCGCCGAGCTGTGGAGCCTGTCCTTCACTTCCTCCCAGAGCGCTGCCCCTTTGAGGGACTCCTCCACGCGCTGTGCGATGACTTCCTTGTCTTTCTCGCCGCCGATTCTCAGTCCGAAGGCCACATTCTCGAAGACGGATTTCGGGAATGGATTGGATTTCTGGAAGACCATCCCGACTCGTCGCCGGACCTCGACCGGGTCCACACCCTTGCCATAGATGTCTTCTCCATCGAGCAGGATGCGTCCCTCGACACGACAGCTATCGATCGTGTCGTTCATCCGGTTGAGGGCTCGGAGGTACGTGCTCTTGCCGCAGCCGGACGGCCCGATCAACGCGGTCACGTTGCGATCGGCGATGTCGAGGTTGACGTCCCGAATGGCCTGATTTGCGTCGTAGAAGACATTGACGTCTCGCGTCTCCATCTTCACGGTCGTCGGAGCTTTGGCGCCCGCTTCTTTGGATCGGATCATGGTCGGAATGCGGCGCGCGAACGAGCGCGAAGGATCACGGCCAGCAGATTGAGCGAGAACGTCAGCATGAGCAAGACGAGCACGGTGCCATAGAGCGTCGGACGCGCAGCATCGACGTTCGGCGATTGGGTGGCCAGTGCGTAGACGTGATAGCCCAGGTGCATGAACATGTCCCGCAGATCCGTCGGCAAATAGGGAAGGAAATTTGCGGCTCCGCAGAAGATGATGGGAGCGACCTCGCCCGCGCCACGGCTCACCGCCAAGATCACGCCGGTTAGAATCCCGCCCTTCGCGTTGGGAACAACGATCTTGTAAATCGTCTGAAACCGCGTCGCGCCAAGAGCCAGAGCTGCATCTCGAATCTCGCGGGGAACGGTCCTCAATGCTTCTTCGGTGGTGACGATGACCACCGGCAGGGTGAGTACGGCCAGGGTCAGCGACGCCCAGAGAATCGACGGCTTGCCCCAGACTGGCGAGGAGTCGTCGTAGAGCAGCGCATCGATACTGCCGCCGATGAAGATGATGAAGAAGCCCAAGCCGAAGAGGCCGAACACGATCGAGGGAACGCCGGCTAGATTGTTGACCGCGATGCGGACCAGCTTTGCGAGTCGCGATCGCGGAGACGCGTATTCATTCAGGAAGATCGCGGTCGCGATGCCGACGGGCACACCAGCTAGCGTCATGAGCAAGGTCATGAACACCGTGCCGTAGATCGCGGGCCAGATTCCGCCGCTCACCATGTCGGCGCCGGGGCTCTGCGTGAGGAATTCCACCGAGATGACCTGTGCCCCATTCCAGGCGATCTGCCCCAGCAAGATCGCCAGTAGCGCTAGGATGATCAGGAGCGAGAGCCCGGTCAGCCCAGCGAGCAGCCAATCTTTCTTCGTGTGTTTCACGATACCGCCGTCAGCTTCTTCTGGAGGCGCTGGATTGCCAGGTCGCCGACCAGGTTCAGAACGAAGGTCACCGCAAAAAGCATGACACCCAACAAGAATAGGACGCGCCAATGCGGATCGCCCTGGGCTACCTCGCCCAGCTCAGCCGCAATCGTTGCGGTGACGGTTCGCACGCTCGTGGTGAAGTCGAACAGCTCCATGATGGCCGCGTTCCCGGAGGCCATCAGCACGATCATCGTCTCGCCGATGGCACGCCCAAACCCGAGGACGACTCCGGCAGCGATGCCGGGCAACGCGGCGGGCAACACGACGCGCATGGCAACCTGATACTTGCGAGCGCCCAACGCCAGCGCTGCTTCGGTGAGGGTTCGCGGAACGCTTTGAATGGCGTCTTCGGCGATCGTGAAGATGACGGGAACGATCGTGAGCGCCAGGCCGATCGCGGCCACTACCGCGTTGAGCCTGAAGTGAAATCCGAAAGTCGCCTGAGCCCAGGAGGCGATCACCATGAGCGCGAAGAAGCCGAGCACGACCGAGGGGATGCCGGCCAAGAGCTCGATCGTGGGCTTCACGACCTCGCGGACCATCCTGGGCGCATAAAGGGCGACGAATATCGCGCAACCGATTCCTAGCGGAACGCTCATGAGCATGGCGAGCAAGGTCACCTTGAGCGACCCTACGAAGAGCGGAACCACGTTGAACTTGGCGGGCTCACCCACTGGCTGCCAAATGTTGACGGGCTGGTCGTAGCCGCTCCATTGCTTCGCGACGAAGATGTCCTTCAGGTGAACTTCGGCGGCGAACTCGGGCTCCCAGAACATCGGAACGGCTTCTCGTGCGATGAAGATGAAAATAAGGGCGATGGCAGCGATCGCGCCGAGCGCGAGCACTGCGATCATTCGTTCCGCGACTCGATGCCAAATTGGCTTGCGGAACGAGATGTCCAGCTTGGATTTCGCCCGCGGCGGACGCAGCGTGATCCGGCGGCGCGTCTCCGGCGACTGCGTCCCTTCACCTGCGTCGAGCGCCCCCTCGGTCACTCGACAGCCGTGGCGGCTTCCTTCGGAAGCGGATAGAAGCCCACGCCCTCCACGATTCCCTGGCCCTGAGGGGAGAGCACGAAGTCCAGGTACTCCTTGGCGATGCCGGTTGGGGGGCCTGCGCTGTAGATGTTGAGGAATCGCGACAGAGGGTACTTGCCGGTCGTGGCGTTCTGCATGCTGGGCTCCACGGGCTCACCCCCGGCTGGGGCGACGTTCAACGTCCGCACGCCCTCCGCATAGGCGATCCCGCCGTAGCCGATGCCCGCGATGTCCTTGCTGACCGCATTGATGACCGCCGCAGTCCCGGGCAACGTCTGTGCCGTCGCGGCGAAGTCCTCTTCGTCGAGGACATGCTCTTTGAAGTAGGCATACGTGCCGGAGTTGTTCTCGCGGCTGTACAGGACGATGGCGCGATCTTCGCCGCCCACGTCTTTCCAATTCGTCGTTTGCCCGCGGAAGATCTTCTTCAGCTCAGGGATCGTGAGCGACTCGATCTTGTTCGCCGCCGGCACGTAGATGGCCAGCGCGTCGAGCGCCACGCGGAACTCCGTTGGCTCGGCGCCGCGGTGCTTCGCGAGTTGCTCTCGCTCCTTGTCCTTGATGGGCCGGCTCGCATTGGCCAGGTCCGCGGTCCCGTTGATCAAGGCAGCGAGCCCGGTGCCCGACCCTCCGCCAGATACCTGGACCACTTTGTCAGGATTGGCCTTCATGAAGGCCTCCGCCCAGTTCTGCGCGAGGATCACCATCGTGTCGGAGCCCTTGATCGTCAGGGTCGAACCTTGTCGGGTTTGTGTCGTGCTCTTGGAGCCGGCCCCCTCTTGTTGCTTCGTCCCAGAACTGCAGGACGCGGCCGCGAGGGCCAGGGCAAGAAGCAAGAGCATCCGCCAAATTTGATGTGATTTTCTCAACGTATCGGCTCCGATCGCCCCGACTCTGACCGTCATGCGTGACAGTCTCGTGACAGTCGGGCGACGACCCCGCGTCACCTCGAGGCGCTCGGTGTTGACACAGGACTGCCACGGACGAATCACGATTTCGACACGAACGCGCCCCAAACCTGTCACGCCCGATCCTCAAGCTCTTCGCGATGATGGCCATAGATCGTTGCGTCGTTGCTGGTGATAGCGCCCTATTTGCCGCGCTGCGGCAGTCCTTGGGTCCCAGTGGCCCCGACCTCGAACCTGCTCGGGACGGGGAGAGCGCGCTCCGCCTTCTATCCAAGCAGGAGGTCTCTGCCCTGGTCATCGAAGACCAGCTCGCCGACATGCCCGCGACGGAGGTCCTCAAGCGGGTCCGAGAGAGGCCGGAGACGCGAACGAAGGCCGTTATTTTGGTTTCATGCCGCGACGACGAGATCGATCGGGTGCTCGCCTTCGAGCTTGGCGCCGATGATTTCGTGGCCAAGCCTTACAGCGCCCGAGAGCTGGCCCTTCGCCTGCGCGCCGTGCTTCGCCGCGCTCAGAGTCCGGCGGATCAGCCGCTCAACCGGATCCAACTCGAACGCATCTGCATCGACGTCCCTGGCCACGAGGTCACCGTCGATGGCGAGGTCATCCCTCTCACGGCGTTGGAGTTCAAGCTCGTGCTGGATCTCGTCCGGCACAGAGGCCTCGTGCGCAGCCGGGAGAAACTCTTGGAAGCCGTTTGGCACCATCCGAGCACCCTCGAAACCCGTACGGTCGACACCCACGTGAAGCGTCTCCGAGAGAAGCTCGGAAGCGTCGGGAGCCAGATCGAGACTGTCCGCGGGGTCGGATACCGCCTGAAGTGACCGAGCAATGTTTAGTGATTTCGACAAGAAAAAGAAGGAGTCCACCGAAGAAAGAGGACGAATGGGCCTTTCATTGGCCGTGTCGTCGGTGGTCTACGTCGTTGCTGCAGTGGGAGTCGCCGCAGCGGTTGCCACGGCAAAGGTCGTGGTGGACCGGCAGGAGCGAGACGTCGAAATCCAGTTTGCCGCTGTTCCAACTCCACCGAAGCAGGAGCAGCCGAAACCCAAACCCAAGGTGATCAAGCCGAAGGAAGCGCCCAAGGAAGTCAAAACCGAGCCCGGTCAGAAGCGTGGACTCAGCGCGCCGACAGAGATCCCCGACGAAGAGCTCGAGGAGGCGTCCGGAGGCAGGCTCGCCGAGGTCGAGGAGATCAACATCGACGACATGATCGGAGGTGGCGGGAGCCAGGGCAAGAGGAAGACCGGCCCTCACCAGGTTCGCGAGACGGTCAGCCGGCCCAAGTTCCTGAGCGGCTGCACCGCGCCCGAGATCCCCACCGAGGTCCGTACCAGTGCGGAGACGATTCGCGTGCGCGTACGGCTCCTGATCATGCCCGATGGCGTCCCGGTCAAGGCGGAGATGGAAGAGTCTCACAAGCTCATCCCCGACGATTGGATCATCAAGTGTGCGCTGGCTCAACGTTTCGAGCCTGCGCGACTACCCGACGGAACGGCCGTCCCGTATCCGTACCGGCGACAATTTACATTCAAGCCGTCCAATATTTGAGAGCGAAAGGTACTAGTCATGGAAATCAACCTATTACACATGTGGGCAGCGATGAACCCCATCGTGAAGGCCGCGGTGGTCGTGCTCACGATCCAGGGCATCTGGGGTGTCACCGTCACCATCGACCGGCTGATGATGCTGTTCGTATCGAAACGCCGATCGCGAAAATTTGCCGCTGATGTCTCCGAGCCGATGGAGCGCGGTGACGCGAACGCGGTCATGCAGATCGCGGAAGATGCCAAGAAGCGGAGTCATCTGGCGCGCTTCATTTTCGAGGGGATCAAGGTCTTTCAAGAGAACCTTGCCCTCGGCAACACGCGCGACCGTGCCGCGGAGTTCACGCAGCGCAGCCTCGAGCGAACCGGCGAGAACCTCAGCACGAATCTCAACAAAGGAATGAGCGTGCTGGCGACCACCGGGTCGACCGCACCCTTCGTCGGGCTACTGGGCACCGTCTTCGGGATCCTCGGCGCGTTCAAGGTCATCGGACAGGACGGCGGCGGTGGTCTGAGCACGATCGGACCTCTGATCGGCGAAGCACTCTACGTGACAGGGTACGGCCTGATGGTCGCGATCCCGTCCGTCATGCTCTTCAACTGGTTGAGCGGGCTGATCTCCAAGTACGAGGCTGGACTTGCGAACGCGGGAAGCGAGCTGGTCGATCAGCTCGAAGCTGGCGCGCTCGGCGGTGATTCGACTGCGATTTTGGATCGAAGCACGTACCACATGAACGGCGACGCCGCCGCGCCCCTTCCGGCCGAGTGATCGCAGCCATCTGACCGAGCAAGATCATGAGCAGTCTCTCACGAAAAAAGCGCGAAGCAGTAAGGCCGGAGATGAACGTCACACCATTGGTGGACGTGGTCTTGGTGCTGCTGATCATCTTCATGGTGATCCTGCCGGCTGCCGTGAGCGACAGGAACCTCGAGCTCGCGAAGATTCAAAACCCCGACGAAGAGCGCAAAGGCGAGCCTGAGCCCTATGTCCTTTCGATAGACGCCGACGGACGGCTTTATCTGGACGACTACGGAGTGGCAAAGGACCAGCTCGTCGATCACCTCAGAGCGGCGAACGCCAACGACCCGACCAAGCGGCTGGTGCTTCGCGGCGACTACCGCCTGACCTACGACAAGGTGCGCGATGTCCTGGCCGTCGTGCAGGAAGTCGGGTTCCCCGGAGTTGCCCTGCGCGCCACCAAGGCCGCATTGGACGACGCCGCGGCCTTTGCGGAGAGCGTAGGCAAGCGCGATCAGACGACCAACTAGGAGACGAGTCAGATGGGAATGAATGTCGGCGCCCACGGAGGCAAAAAGGGCAGAGCAAGGCCGGAGATGAACGTCACGCCCCTCGTGGACGTGGTTCTGGTGCTGCTGATCATCTTCATGGTGATCATGCCGCTCATGCCCGCGCACTTCTGGGTGCACGTGCCGGACAAGCCTGATTCAGAGGAGCTCACGCCACCGGATCCAAACGAGAAGCAGCCTCTCGTGGTGAGCGTGAACGCCGAAGGGTATTTTCAGATCAACAAGGAGATCGTACCGGACGCGGAGTTCGCAGAGAAGCTCAGGCGCGTCCTGATCGCGCGCGGGGAGCGCAAGATCTTCTTCGATGCGGCCGACAACGCGCCCTACTCACGCGCCGTCCGGGCTCTGGACTTGGCGCGCCTCGGGGGCGCCGCACACATCGCAGTGCTCACGGAAAGCGTGCACGACTAGCGGCATCTCAGGCTGATTCGGCGTCGTTTCAGTCGGACTCGTTCAGGGAGACACATGTCCAGGGTGACCAAAGGAGGGCTCCGAATCGCCCTTCTCGTCGGGATGGGTCTATCGATTCCCGCGGGAGCAACTGCGCAAGAGCCGGGCAGAGATGCGCCTCCGGCCGAGGCTCCAGCAAAGGAGGCGCCGGCGGAGAAGCCCCCGGCGAAGGAGACGCCGGCGGAGAAGCCTCCGGCGAAGGAGACGCCGGCGGAGAAGCCGCCCGCGAAGGAAGCCCCAAAACCCAACGCTCCCGAGAAAAATGAGGAGGGGATCATCACCCGGGATGTGCGCGGCGGGGAATGGATCACGCCGGACGTGGGAGCCGCGGAAGAGGAGCAAGAGGAAGGCAGCGCCGAGGACGTCGATGAGGTGATCATCGAGTACGCCCCGAGCCCCGACATGGAGCGAGACCTCGTCAAGGATGCAGAAGGGACCAAGATCGAAGAAGCGCCGGCTCCCAGCGTGTCCAAGTCGGTCGATGTCCAGGACCCAGACAAGCTCGAGCCGGGCGCCGACAGAGAAACCGGCGTTCAAGGGCAGGTCGTTTCTCGAAAGCCCAAGAAGGTTCTCCCAGACGCCCCGGTGCTTGCCAAGGGCGACGAGGACGGAAAGCTTCGCAGCACCATCACCGACGAGCGCGGCCGCTACCGGCTCTATCTCCCCCCAGGAAACTACACGCTTCGCTCCTATTACGACCTCTATCACGGCGCGCGCTGGGACGACATCGAGGTCAAGCGTGGCAAGTTCAAGCGCGTCAACTTCATCCTCGACCCCATCACCGAAAAGGACGCAGGCGTCGAAGAGCAGGAGGTCGTTTACCTAGCCGATACCTCGAGCGAGAACGCCCAGCTCAACATCCGGAAGGAAGCTGTGAGCGTGCAAGACGCGATCAGCTCCGAGGAGATCAAGCGCGCCGGCGACAGCACCGCCCAGGGCGCGGTCAAACGGGTGGTTGGCGTAACAATCGACGACGACGGACGCGTGATCATCCGTGGTCTTGGCGGCAACTACAATCGGATCCTCCTCAATGGGATACCGGTGCCTGGCGTCGATCCAAACGTGCCCAGCGTCAATCTCGATATCTTCCCGACGGACGTCGTGAGTAATCTCGCGGTGGTCAAAACGCCACGACCCGATCTCCCGGGCAACTTTGCTGGCGGCCTTCTTCTGATCGAAACCTCGAGCTACCCGCGGGATTTCATGCTCAAGGCCGGTGCTGCTATCGGGGCCAACACACTGAGCACCTTCCAACAGATGCCGACGAATCAGGGCGGCCGCTTGGACTTCCTCGGCTACGACAACGGCGCTAGAGCGCTACCGCCCGCGCTCGGTTCGCAGCGCCTCTCTAT
>JBAVOF010000044.1:0-3949 GCA_049691835.1 Polyangiales bacterium | reverse complement strand
GCGACACAATCGTGTTCTGCGATCCGAACGACCCGAGCTGCCTGAACGAGATCCTCAGGGAGCTTGCGAGCCGCGCATGGCGTCGCCCGGTCACCGATGTAGAAGTGGCACGGCTGCAGGGGCTCTTGGATGTCGCGCTCGACGAGGGCGATGAGCTCGAGCAAGGCCTGGAGCTCGCAATACGCGGAGTCTTGCTCTCTCCCCACTTCATCTACCGGCCCGAGTTGGACGACGACCCTTCTTCCACCCAGCCGAGGTTGCTGAACGACTATGAGCTCGCATCACGGCTCTCGTATTTTCTGTGGAGCAGCATGCCGGACGACGAGTTGTTCGACGCGGCAGCAAACGGAAGCCTTCGGGATGCCGCTGGGCTCCGGGCGGAGGTCGACCGCATGCTGAACGATGCGAAAGCAAACGCCTTGGTCGACAATTTCGCTGGACAGTGGCTTCGGATTCGGTCGCTGGACGACCACGTCCCGGACTATGCGACGTTTCCCAATTGGGATGAGGAGCTGCGTCAGGCGATGGGGCAAGAGGCGAGGCTGTTTTTCGGAGAGTTCTTGAGTGGCCGCGCGCCGATGAGCGAATTTCTGCTGACGGATTTCACGTTCGCCAACGACCGTCTCGCCGATCACTACCAGCTTCCCTCGGGGCTCGGTAGCGAGCTCCAAAGAGTCAGTCTCGACGAGACGGATCCGCGCTTCGGCCTTCTCACCCTAGGCTCCGTCTTAACGGTAACCTCGACGCCGATCCGAACCTCCCCCGTGAAGCGCGGTGTGTGGATTCTGGAGCAGCTGCTCTGTAGCGAGCCACCTCCACCGCCACCAGGGGTGGAAGGGCTGCCCGAGGGCGACATGTCGAGTGGCTCCCTTCGCGCCCAGCTCGAACGCCACCGCACCGACCCCACCTGCGCCTCTTGTCACAATCTGATGGATCCCCTCGGGCTTGGGCTCGAGAACTACGACGCGATCGGCGCCTACCGCACCGAAGATCGCGGGGTGCCCATCGACGCGAGTGGCCAGCTGATCGACGGCCAGGCTTTCGTGGACGGCCGCGAGATGGCAGCGCTGATCCAGCAGGACGAGCGGTATGACCGCTGTGTCGTGGAGAAGGTGTTTACCTATGCGCTCGGTCGGCCGGTCGCTTCGACCGAGCGGCCGTTCGTCGACGGCATCGCGGCCGCGTATGCGCAGAATGGCTCACAGCTTCCCGAGCTGATCAAGCTCATCGTGACCAGCGAGCCGTTCCGGACGCGCCGCGGAACCGGAAGCACGGAGGTAGCCGAGTGATGAGCCACAAATTCTCACGCCGGTTCATGCTCGGGGGCGCCGGTGCTCTGGTCAGCCTCCCCTTGTTCGAATCGCTGATCGGTGAGGTGGCCTCTGCCGACGACTCGTTCCCGGCCCGGCTGATTTGTTATTACGTGCCATGTGGGATCCACATGCCGGCCTGGACTCCGGCTCAGACGGGTAGCAACTTCGAGCTTTCGCCGATTCTCCAACCCCTTGCCCCGGTCAAAGATCGGATTCTGGTCTTGAGTGGCCTGTCGAACACGCCGGCCCAGCCGGACGGTCCCGGAGACCATGATGGAGGCACCTCGGGCTTCTTGACTGCGGCGCATGCCAACAAGAGCGAGACCGAGATTCGTCTCGGCATCTCGATGGACCAGGTCATCGCCAACCAAATCGGGGACGCAACGCGCATTGCATCGATGCAGATCGGGATCGATGGCGGAGGCAATTCCGGCAACTGCGACTCGGGCTATGGTTGCGCCTATTCGAGAAACATCTCGTGGACTTCGGAGACGCAGCCGCTTTCGAAGACCACCAGCGCCCAGGTGATCTTCAATCAGATCTTCGAGGGCACCGACCCGAATGCGAGTGTCGCGGAGCAGGAGCGTCGAAAGCTCTATCGGGTGAGCGTCCTCGACTACGTGCACGAACAGGCGCGGGCGATCGAAGGCAAGCTCGGCTATGCCGATCGCGCGAAGCTAGATCAGTACACGACTGGGATTTTCGAACTCGAGCAACGCCTCCAAAAACCGAGCTTGGTCTGCGGAGCGACCGGAGAGCCCTCGGACACCGGCGACATCGTCGAGAAGGTTCGCATCATGAGCGACCTCATGGTGCTCGCGCTCCAGTGCGATGCCACCCGGGTCGTGAGCTTCATGCTAGGAAACGCGGGCAGCAATCGGAGCTATCCATTTCTCGGCGCAAGCGGAGGCCACCACGATTACTCTCATCATCAGGACGACCCTGCGAACTTCGCGGCGCTGCAGTTGATCGACACCTGGGAGGTCGAGCAGCTTTCGTATCTACTTCAACGGATGGACGAAGTCCCGGAAGGCACCGGCACACTGCTGCAGCATTCTCAGGTCTTCTTTTCGAGCGAGATCGAGGACGGCAATGCTCATCGTCACCGCAACCTGCCCGTGATCCTCGCTGGCGCATGCCACGGCGCCTACACCACGGGTCGACACATCGACTACGAGCCGAACAAGAGCGCAAACGGACCGCCCATCGCGAACTTGTTCCTCTCGATGATGGCTGCCATGGGGGTCAACCAGAGCAGCTTCGGTGCGAACAGCACGGGCCCTCTGGGCCAGCTCTAAATCCGGTTGCAAGTCCAGACCGGCGTGGGGCACAGCGAACTCAAAGGCCCTGTCTGCGCTGCGAGCGGCATTGAGGCGCCAGTTGTCGTCGCCCTCATTGGTGAAGGTTGCCTCGAGGCAGAGGGTGATGTCCTGGTGCCAAACCGTGCGAAGAGCTTCGGCGCTTCACCCTTTGAAGCGGTCTGCGCCAGCACGCCCTTCGGGGCGAAGAGCAATGCCATCGCGAGGGCCATGGTTATCATCCCGATCACTGGTCGCGTACGCATCGCTGCCGCTCCCAGGCCGAAGCCAAGTGTTCGGTAACCTTACCGCGGATAGACCTCCGATGGACAGCGCCTGGTACCGGCTTGTCCTCCGTTCTGGTGGACAGCCCCTACACAGAGGCGTAGGGGAATGTGGGAAAAGAGGGTCGTGATCGGTTGCTCTTGCCACCAGGTGTGGGTTCCCATCGGGCGCAGCCAATGTGCCGGTACTCGACGGAGGACGCATCATGAAGAAGTTATACATCCACTATGCATGGCTATTGCTTGGACTTCTGGCCTTTCTGCCACGCACCGTAGTCGCGCAAGAGAAAGTGAGCGCCGAAGCGCCCCCAGAGGGTGACGTCGTTTCAAGCCCAATGGACTCGCCCGTTGCCGAGAAAGCCAACGAGAGCGAATGGACTTACCCCAAGAGCTATTCGGTGCGCCCGCTCACGATGGAGCGGGGGATGGTCCGCGCCAATGCGATCGACACCGTTTGGGATGACGGGATCGACGTGAACTACGGGCTGACGCTTGGCGGCTCCGTCGGCGTGACCGACGACTTGGAGCTCGGCATCAACAACTATCGCGTCGGCTCATCGCTGCAACAGAACTACGAAGGCCTAGTCGCGGTCCTCTTTGCCCCGTCTGTGGGCTACGGCGACATCCCGGTGTATGGACGGTATCGTTTCTTGCACCGAGAGAAGCTCGACGTTGCGGGCGACCTCATCTTCGTTATTCCGGTCGATACCGCATTCGCGCTCCAGGCAGACTTGCCGCTTCGTATCAAACCCAACGACAGACTCTCCGTCGACACAGGGATTGAAGTGCGCGGGACGTTTGGTTCCGCCAAGTACGCGGACGTTCGAATTCCAGCGATCGTCAACTACAACTTCTCCGACCGCGCGTTCATTGCCGCCGAGACCGGAGTGTGGTTCGTCAACTTGGGCAAGAGCTACGATACTGCGACCAACGATAGCAAGGGAATCGCGATCCCCGTCGGCTTCCGCGCCGGCGGCACTTGGAAGAGGCCCGACAAGCAGATTATCGATCTCTTCGCCGGGTTTGCATTCCCGGCCCTGATCGAGGCTGGAAC
>JBAVOF010000043.1:0-1768 GCA_049691835.1 Polyangiales bacterium | reverse complement strand
CTGGACGAGGCACTTTCCCTCCTCCAAAAGCATGCTGGAGAAGCAAAGGTCCTTGCCGGTGGCCAGAGCCTGATCCCTGCGATGAGGTTTCGGCTTGCGATGCCGCCGATCCTCGTCGACATCAATCGTCTCGATGATCTTCGTTACGTCGAGGAGCGCGGTGATCACCTGGCGATCGGCGCCATGACACGAGAGCATGCGCTCGAGGATTCGCCGGTCGTCCGTAGCTCGTATCCGCTGCTGCACGACACGGCGCGGGTGATCGCAGATCCACTCGTCCGCAACCAAGCTACGGTTGGTGGAAACATCGCACACGCAGATCCCGCCAACGACCACCCCGCGACGATGCTCGCCTACAACGCGACCCTGATTGCCAAAGGTCCGAGCGGCGAACGGAAGATCCCCATCGACGACTTCTTCACTGGCTTGTTCGAGAATGCAATGAAGGTGGACGAAATCCTGACTGAGATCCGAATCCCGAAACCAGCCGCGAACACCGGAGGAGCTTACACCAAGCTCGAGCGCAAGGTCGGTGACTACGCGATTTCCGCAGCTGCCGTGCAACTCCGCCTCGACGGCAGCACCATTGCCGAAGCGCGTATCGGTCTCACCAACGTGAGCGCAGTGCCGATGCGCGCGCAAGCTGCCGAAGCGGAGTTGATCGGGAAGTCGGTGAGCGATGCCGTCATCGAGGCCGCGGGAAGGGCAGCCGCACGCGAGTGCGATCCCTCGCCCGATCTTCGTGGCACGATTGACTACAAGCGCGACATGACACGGGTCATGGTGAAGCGCTCCATCCACAATGCCATCGCACGCGCCAAGGGAGGCAACCGATGAGCAACCACGAGATAACGCTGACGATCAACGGCGAGACCGTCGCGCGGACCGTCGAAGCACGCACTTTGCTGGTGCACTTCATCCGGGAAGACCTGTCCCTCACCGGAACGCACATCGGGTGCGACACCACGAGCTGCGGCGCATGCACCGTGCTGGTCAATGGGAGACCCGTGAAGAGCTGCACGATGTTTGCCGTTCAGGCCGAAGGCGCCGAGATCGAGACCATCGAGAACCTCGCGGCGGGAGGCACGCTGCATCCGCTTCAAGAAGGATTTTGGGAGAAGCACGGCCTTCAATGCGGCTATTGCACCCCGGGGATGATCATGAGCGCCAAGGGCTTCCTCGCAGAGCACCCGAACCCGACCGAAGACGAAATTCGTCATGGCATCTCGGGGAACCTGTGCCGCTGCACGGGTTACAACAAAATCGTGGAGGCCATTCAGTACGCCGCGGAGAAGCTTCAGTCCGCAGAAGCTGGGGGTGAATGATGCCACAGCTGGAGGATCGAAAAGAGCACCACAGCGAGCTCGCGGAAGGCGTTTCTGCGCGGGTTCCAACCATCGACGAGGTCCAAATCAAGACCCCGGCGAAGATCTGCGGCATGGGTCATCGCAAGAAGCGAAAAGAAGACCCGCGTTTCATTCAAGGCAAGGGCAACTACGTCGATGACGTGAAGCTTCCGGGGATGCTCTACATGGACATCGTCCGAAGCCCGTACGCCCATGCGAAGATAAAGAGCATCGATGCCAGCGCTGCGCTCGAAATGGAAGGCGTGGTGGCGGTTATCACAGGCGAAGACCTGAAGGCAGCAGGCAATCTTCACTGGATGCCCACCTTGATGTCAGACACCCAGATGGTGCTTCCAATCGACAAGGTAGTGTACTACGCGCAGGAAGTCTGCGCGGTGATCGCCACCAGCCGCTACATCGCG
>JBAVOF010000042.1:0-13411 GCA_049691835.1 Polyangiales bacterium | reverse complement strand
CTTTCCCCCCTTGCCTAGCCTCCAAAGGCATTGCCACCCTCCCTCATGATGGAGAAATCCCTGTGCAAATGCCAACGTATCTCGGGTATCTGCGCCGTGCCTTCCATCGGCGGTGCGCTATAACCGGGCCTCATGACCGCCTATGAGCCGGTGATCGGCCTCGAAGTGCATGCGCAGATGCGCTCACGAACGAAGCTGTTTTGTGGGTGTCCCACCGACTACGGAGCGCCCCCCAATGCGCACACCTGTCCAGTGTGTTTGGCGCTTCCGGGAGCGCTGCCGGTTCCGAATGAAAAAGCGATCGAGCTCGCAGTTCAGGCAGGCTTGGCCTTGGAATGTGAGGTCGCCTCACATAGCGTTTTCGCGCGAAAGAACTACTTCTACCCGGACCTGCCCAAGGGCTACCAGATCTCTCAGTTCGAGTTGCCGCTCAATGTGAAGGGACATCTCGACATCGAGGTGGATGGCGAGACGAAGCGGATCGGGATCACCCGGATCCACGTCGAGGAAGACGCCGCAAAGAACATTCACGGCACCGGGTCGCGTGCGGTGACGCTCGTCGACTTCAACCGGGGTGGCACGCCGTTGATCGAGATCGTCAGCGATCCCGACCTGCGCAGCGCCGCACAAGCCGAGGCGTACCTCAGGAAGCTTCGAGACCTGCTGATGTTCATCGGCGTCAACGATGGCAACCTCGAGGAGGGCTCGTTTCGGTGCGACGCGAACGTGTCTATTCGACCGATTGGTCAGCAAGAGCTGGGCACGCGCGCCGAGTTGAAAAACATCAACTCGTTTCGCTTCGTGAAGAGAGCGATTGAGCACGAGATCGCGCGCCAGGAAGGCGTCTTGCAGAGCGGCGGGACCATCGTGCAGGAGACTCGCACCTGGAGCGAGGCGCAGGGCAAGACCATCTCGATGCGCGGCAAGGAAGAGGCTCACGACTATCGCTACTTCCCGGACCCGGACCTGCCTCCGATCGCCGTCACTCAGGAACGCATTGCGGAGTTGCGCGCAGCGATGCCGGAGCTCCCGGAGGCGAAGCGCAGCAGATGGCAGAGGGAGTTCGGTCTCACCGAGTACGATGCGGGGGTTTTGTCCGGTCATCCCGAGGTCGCCCAGTACTTCGACGAGGCCGCTGACAAGTTCGCCGAGCGCTCGGGCCAGACGATGGCGGTCGCCGGAAAGAAGGTCGCCAATTTCGTGCAAGGGGAGGTGCTGCGTCACGTCGTCACCGATGGGCTTTCAGCGTCGTTTCCCGTGCTGCCGAGCGCGGTGGCCGAGCTTCTAAGCTGGGTCGAAGACGGCACCATCAACGGCAAGATCGCCAAGACGGTATTCGCCTCCATGGTCGAAACCGGAAGATCGCCGAAAGTCATCATCGAGGAGCAAGGGTTGGCTCAGGTGACCGACACCGGAGCCATCGAGGAGCAAGTCCGACGTATTCTGGAGGCCAGCCCGTCCCAAGTGGCGCAGTACAAAGAGGGTAAGACCAACCTGATGGGCTACTTCGTCGGACAGGTGATGAAGGCCACGAAGGGCGCAGCGAATCCGAAAGCGGTCAACGAGATCCTCTCGCGCTTGTTGGCCGAGCAATGAGCAGCGGCCTATCGCGCGCTCCGTTGAGCGGTGCCGACTGGTTTGCTGTCGAGTTCGATCCTGCCACCCGAGAGGTGGTGATGCTCGACCAGCGTTGCTTGCCGGCGGAGGTTCGATATCACCGGTACCGGAAGGCAGACGAAGTCGCCGATGCGATCCGCGACATGGTGGTGAGGGGCGCGCCAGCGATCGGGATTTCCGCCGCCTACGCGCTCGCGATGGTTGCGCGGGACGTCTCGGGTGACGCAAAGATGTTTCTAGTTGCCAATGGGGCCGCGGGACGCGTCCTCAATGCGACTCGGCCGACCGCGGTGAACCTCGCCTGGGCAATCGCCAAGATGTCCCGAAAGGCCGGGGAAGTCTGCGAGCTAGCGCCCGAGGCCCGGTACCAGGGGATGCTCGAGGCGGCCGAAGCGATTCACCGGGATGACGTGGAATCGTGCCGGCGCATGGGCCAGCTCGGCGCGGCGGAGGTTCCGGAGGGCGCGGTGATCCTCACGCACTGCAACGCCGGCGCGTTGGCCACCGGCGGATACGGCACGGCGCTCGGCGTGATTCGAGCGGCACATGCACAGGGCAAGAACGTACGTGTCCTGGCCTGCGAGACGCGACCGTACTTGCAAGGCGCACGATTGACGGCCTGGGAGCTGCATCAGGATGGCATCCCCGTCGAAGTGATCACCGACGGCATGGCGGGGCATTTCTTTCAGAGCGGGGAGGTCGGGTTCGTCGTCGTGGGTAGCGATCGTATCGCCGCCAATGCCGACGTGGCCAACAAGATCGGTACATACTCGGTTGCTGTGCTCGCCAATCACCACGAGGTGCCATTCACGGTGGCCGCACCATGGAGCACCGTGGACCTGCGCACGCGGACCGGCGCCCAGATTCCCATCGAAGAGCGCGCACGGGAGGAGGTTGCGAGGATCGGCGGCGTGACGCTCGTCGCGGACGGGATCGCTTGCCGGCACCCGGCCTTCGACATCACGCCTGCGCGGCTGATCGATGCGATCTACACCGAACGCGGCGTCATTCGACCGAAGATCGGGGAGCGGCCGGACGTGTTACAGGCGTAGAAGCGCGGCGCCCCAGTTCAGGCCCGCGCCGAGCCCTAGGAAGCACAGCAGGTCTCCCTCGCGGATCGTGCCATCTCTTCGAAGCTCATCGGTCAGAATGCCGATCGTGGCGGCCGATGTGTTGCCATAGCGCGCGATGTTCGACGGGATCTTCTCGGGCGGAATTCGGAGCGACTGGCGGAGGGCCCGATTGATCCGTTCGTTGGCCTGATGCGCGATGAAGCAGTCGATCTCGTCGAGCGAGATGCCATGAGTCTCGCACAGGGATTTCACCGTTTTCGAGAGGGTCCGGACCGCCTTCTTGAGCAGAGAGGGGCCGAGCATCCGAGGAATGTGCGCATCGGCCAGCAAAGCCTCCACCGTCACGTACGGAATCTGGCGGAAGCCACAACCCGGCACGAACAGATGGTCGAATGCATCGCCATCACTGTGTAGCTCGGCGCCGATGAATCCGCCGTCGGGCGCGTCGCTTTCACGAAGGACCATCGCTGCGGCGCCGTCGCCGAAGATCACCGCTAGCCCTCGGTGCTTGGTGGCTCGCGCGAAGGCCTGGGCATCGACCACTCGTTCGGCTTCCGAGCGAATGATGTCCCAGTCGCTCCAGGGCATGAAGCCCGCGTGAACGTCCGCGCCCACGAGAAGGATGGTCGTTCCAGCGCCTGACTGGATGAGGCCGTTGGCGAGCTGTAACGCATACGGAATCGCTGCGCACTGTTGCCGGATGTCCAGGGCCGGGACCCCTGAAATGCCTAGCTTCGCGCCGAGCAGAGGACCCGAGCCCGGAAAGAAGTAGTCGGGCGTCATCGTCGCGAAGATGATGTAGTCGACCTCCGAGGCCGCGAGGCCGGCGTCGTCCAGTGCCTTGGTTGCAGCTTCTAGGGCTAGGTCGCTCGGCCCCTCCCCATCGCGCGCGAAGTAGCGTTGCTCAATGCCAGTCCGGGACTGTATCCACTCGTCGCTGGTTTCCATTACACGGGCTAGAGCGTCATTGGGCACCGGCGCGCCGGGTAGATGGCGTCCGGTTCCAATGATGGTCACTCCGCTCATGCCAGGATTTCACCTTGCCACAGGGCCTCTGGACCGCTGCGGCGACGCACGACCCGCGAGCGCGCACCGTCGACCAGAACTTCCGGCGGCAAGGGACGCGCATTGTACATGCTTTGCATCTCCCGTCCGTACGCGCCGGCTCCGCGAATTGCCAGAAGGTCTCCCGGATTCAAGTCGGGCAAGGGGCGATCCTTCGCGACGAAGTCGCCGGCCTCACACACGGGACCGACGACGTCTACGGACACGAGCGCGGCATTGGGATCGGGCTCCGCAATCGGCATGATCGCATGATATGCGCCGTACAGCGCGGGCCGAATGAGCTCGGTCATCGCGGCGTCGACGATCACGAAGCGGCGGTCACCCTGCATCTTGGTATAGAGCACGCGGGTCAGGAGAATGCCCGCATCCCCGACCAGTGCACGTCCCGGCTCGGTGATGATCTCGATCCCTGGACGGAGCATGCCAGCGGCTTCGAGCCCTTCGCGGATCGCCGCGCCGAACCGGTGAGCCGGAGGGTACGCGTCGACTTCTTGTCCGTAGTGCATGGGCCATCCGCCGCCGACATCGATCGCACGCAACGTGGCGCCTCGATCGATGCAGTAAGCGGCAAAGTTGCCCAGGATCTCGATCGCCTCGCGAAGCGGCCGCGGAGACGAGAGTTGAGAGCCAATGTGACAGGCCACGGCTTCCAGCTCCAAGTGTGGGCTCTCCAAGATGCGGGGAATCAGCGATTTTGCGACCGGAATCGCAAGACCAAACTTGGATTCGCGCAGACCCGTGGCGATGTAGGGGTGCGTCTTGGCGTCGACGTCCGGGTTGACGCGTAAGCCGATGGCCAGAGGACGGCTATGCTCCTTCGCGACGCTTTCCACGACGTCCAGCTCTTGAATGTTTTCCACGTGAAGCGCGCGAATCCCCGCTCGGGCGGCCGCTGCGATCTCTTCGCGGCGCTTGCCGACACCGCTATACACCACGCGTTCCGGCGGAAATCCGGCCTTGAGTGCGCGTTGCATCTCGCCGATCGACACGATGTCGGCGCCACATCCTTGGGAAGCGAGTCGCGCCAGCACCGACAGGTTGCCGTTGGCCTTCACGGCATAGGCGATCAGATGCGGGGCGAAAGACAGCGCCTCGTCGATCGACCGATAGGCATGATCGATCGCGGCACCGGAATAGACGAAGGCCGGGGTATCGACCTCCGCCGCAATCGACGTCAGTGGGACGTGTTCGCACGCGAGTACGCCGTCTCGGTAAGTGAACCAGGGTGATTCCGGGATATGCACGTTGGACATGGGCGTCCTCTATCGGTTGCGTCGGGCTTCGAGTCGACCCCGTAGCTCGGCGATTGCCGCTTCGACCCGGCCTCGTGCGGGCCCACCGATGACGTCGCGTCTCTCGACCGCGGTTTCCATGGCTAGTGCCAAGAAGATCGTTTCATCGAACGCCGGGTGGGTCGCCTTGTATGCCTCTAGCGGCAAGTCCGAAAGCGTCGTCCCGGCCTGAGCCGCTTGCCGAACGAGCTGGCCCGCTACGTGATGGGCGTCCCGGAACGGCACACCGTGGGCGGCCAGCCAGTCGGCGACTTCCGTTGCATCCAGGAACCCCGCTTGGAGCGCGGCAGCCATCCGAGCCTCGTCGAAGGTCGCCGACGCGATCGCGCCACAGAGCACCGCAAGGCAGTCGTGAACCGTGTCGAAGGCCTCGAACGTGGGCGCCTTGTCTTCTTGCAGATCGCGGTTGTACGCCAGGGGCAAGCCCTTGAGCATCACCAGGAGGTTGACGAGGGAACCGACGACCCGGCCGGTCTTCCCGCGCACCAACTCGGGCATGTCCGGGTTCTTCTTCTGCGGCATGATCGACGAGCCCGTGGTGAAAGCGTCGCTCATTTGGACGAAGGCGAACTCCTGGCTCGACCAGAGCACGAGCTCCTCGGCAATGCGCGAGAGGTGCACGGAGCAGATGGCGAGCGCGCTCACCGATTCTAGAAGGAAGTCTCGACTGCCTACGGCGTCGAGCGAGTTGCGCATGGGACGGGCGAACCCAAGCGCTCTCGCCGTAGCTTCCCGATCGATGGGAAAAGTCGTTCCTGCAAGGGCTGCGCTGCCGAGCGGGGACTCGTTCATGCGCGCCGCCGCGTCGATGATGCGCCCCCGATCTCGGTCGAGCATCTCGGCCCAGGCCAGCAGGTGATGTGCGAGCCTCACCGGCTGCGCGCGTTGCAGGTGCGTGTACCCCGGCATCAGAAAGTCCAGGTGAGCGTCCGCTTTGTCGGCCAGCACCTCGAGAAACGCATCGATGTCGCCCGCGATCGCATGGCAGGCTTGCCGGGTCCACAGCCGCATGTCGGTCGCGACCTGGTCATTGCGGCTTCGCCCGGTGTGGAGCCGGCCGCCGGCCTCACCGATGGCGCTGGTCAGCGCGGACTCGATGTTCATGTGAACGTCTTCCTTGCTCGCGTCCCAGTCGAAATCGCCGCGCTGGATCGATGAGCGGATCGTTTCGAGACCTGCGACGATCTGGTCCGCATCATCGGACGACAAGATATGGCGATCAGCCAGCATGCGCACGTGTGCGATGGATCCGTCGATGTCCTGCGGCCAAAGGCGTCCATCGACATCCACGCTTGCGCTGAACCTCGCTGCGATCGCGTCCAGCTCTTGTTCGAACCGGCCGCCCCATGCCTTGTCACTCATCGTTCCCTCTCGGCTATTGCTGCATTGGCACCCGCATGTCTACACGGCGAATCAGGCGGGAGCCAGCCCGAAGCGCCCACGCCTCGACAGCCAAGGCCAGTAACGCTGCGACGACAGGCGTCATCCAACCGAAGGCGGCGCCGACGGCGACCAAGGCAGCGACCAAGGCACACACCCCGCCGCTCCGCCAAGTTGCGCGTCGGACCGCCCGAGCGACCCATAGGGCGCCAGCGGCGTCGCGAACATCTTGACTGGCGACAACCACGCCGCGGTCCTCCAACCCCGAGCCGACCAAGCGAAGGGAGATGGGGACGTCCGCTGCAGCGAGAACCGCATCGTCTGCGCCGCTTCTGCCGATCGTCGCCACGACGCCACCACTGTCGTGAAGAGCGCGCACCTCCGCGACTCGCTCTCTTGGCAGGAGGGGAGCCTTGAACCCGGGTGCGCCGAGTTGAGCGGAAATGCGCTCCACCGTGCGCCGGTCGTCGCCGGAGAGGATCACCACCTCCGAGGGCAAGTCGGTGATGCGCTGGATCGCCTCGCGTGCGCCAACGTGTGTTGGGTCGAGGATCGCGAGCAGTGCTTCGAGCCTGCCGTTGACCGCGATGAAGATGGGCGTGAGCCCTTCGTTCTCGATGTGAGCGGCATCGTCGTCGGCAGCAGCGACGCTGATGCCCTCGTTGAGCAGGAGCTGCCGCCGCCCGACGACGAGAGGGACCCCATGTGAGGTGACCGCAGTTATGCCCAAGCCCATGTGTACGCGTTCCTTTCGCACCGCGGCTGGCTCGCAACCATGCTCGGCCGCGGATTGTCGGATCGCTCGGGCGATGGGGTGGTCCTCCGCGGCTTCTTCGGCGGCTGCCGCCAGCGCGAGGACCTGACCGAGCTCCATGTTTCCCAGACAATACGTCCGCTGAACGACGGGCGTGCCGGCAGTCAGGGCGCCGCGCAACAAGATGGCGGTGGTCCTCGTGCGGCCCGCGTCGCGGAGCGCGCGTGAGCTTCCGAAGAACATTCCCCGTCGCGCCGAGGCGAGGGCTCCGGCCCAAATGGGTACGTCGAGCGCGGCCAAGAGTGCGAGCACGGGCATCCCGAGCAGCAAGGCCGACGCGCCCGTCGGCCCCGCCCAGACGAGCGCGGAAACAGTCGCGGGGGCCAGGAGCGCCCAGCTCCAATGCGACACCGCGAACCGCAGGCGGGACGTCAGGGCGCCGTCTTGCTGCGGTCGTTGACCGAGCTCGATCGCTCGGACGATGCCTCGCTGTCGACCGGCCCTGCGGACACGGATGGTGACGGCGCCCTCCAGCATCCGGGTGCCCGCCAGGACGAAGTCGCCCTCCACGTACGGTTTCGAGTGCGCGGCCTTCGGGTATCGCAAGGCCAATCCCGAGCCCTCTTCGACCATGCCGTCGGCGGGTGCATGCTCGCCCTCGAGAAGGACCACCAGGTCGCCCTGGCGCAGGCTTGCGGCGGGGACCTCTTCGTAGGCCGACGGAGCACCCGAGGGGATGCGAGCTTTGACTGGCAACGTATCTTGCAGCTCGCGCGCCGCGGAGCGCAGAGACGCGAGCACGGACGCATGAACCCAGTTGCGGCTCGAGACGGCCAGAGCTGCGGCGGCGACACCGAGAAGCGTCCAGCGCCGCGCGTCCGGGTCTGCCGTCAACAGGCCTGCGGCCACGGCGACAATGAGACCGATCGGTGCCACGACTCCGAGAGAAGGCGTTGCTTGCACGCTCGTGAGCGGAATGCGCGCATTGACCGCAGCACAAACGACCAAGAGGGCGGCCCCGAGCCATGCTGCCACGGCGCTCGGGCTCAGCAGGAGCAAGCCGAGTGCGAAGACACCGAGGGCGCTCGCGATGATCGGGTCGTAGACCCGACGCACGTCCGGCTGCCCGTTGCCCGTGTCGCTTTCGTCTCGAACGAAGGTGGCTTCGCGGACGAGGTCTGGAATGGACGCTCGCTCGGGTCGGGGGCGCTCGGTGGGGGAACGGGGTGGAACGTCGAAGTCTCGCTCGCCTCGCAGGAAGCGGTTCTTGCAGCGATCGCTGCAGAGACAGCGCATCCCGTCTTCGAGGCACACCACGCGCGGGGCGCGCAGCGGGTCTACGTCGTGCCCGCAGGCGGGACATGGCTGTGAGGGAAGTTGGGGACGAGCAGGTAGCATTCATGAGGGCTCCTACGAGGAATCGACATCAGGTCAAGGACGCGGTAAGTGAGCGCCCGGAGGTCGAATGACGACGCGTGTGGAAACCGATTCGATGGGCCCGATCGAGGTGCCTGCCGACAAGTACTACGGCGCCCAGACCATGAGGTCTCGCATGAATTTTCGAATCGGCGAGGAGAGGATGCCGATGGAAATCGTGAGTGCGTTTGGCATACTCAAGAAGGCCGCGGCCATCACCAACTACGAGCTCCGCAACCTAGACAAGGAAGTGTGCGACTTGATCGTGCGCGCGGCGGACGAGGTCATCGAGGGCAAGCTCGACGACCATTTTCCGCTGGTCGTTTGGCAGACCGGTTCCGGGACCCAATCGAACATGAACGTCAACGAGGTCATCTCGAACCGGGCGATCGAGCTTGCCGGCGGCAAAATGGGGAGCAAGACGCCGGTTCACCCCAACGATCACGTCAACCGTTCGCAGTCGTCCAACGATACGTTTCCAACCGCCATGCACATCGCTGCGGTCATTGCCGTCGAAGAGATGCTGCCAAAGGTACGGGTGCTCCGAGACACCCTGGACGCGAAAGCCAAAACCTTTGCGCACATCGTGAAGATCGGACGGACTCATTTGCAGGACGCGACGCCGCTGACGCTCGGTCAGGAGATCAGCGGATGGGTTTCACAGATCGACCACGCAGTGGCGGCCGTCGAGGCGACGATGCCGCAGCTTCGTGAGCTCGCGCTTGGGGGAACCGCAGTTGGCACGGGGCTCAACACCCACCCGCAGTATGCAGACCGGGTCGCGGCGAAGATCGCGGAGCTCAGTGGGAAGCGTTTCGTTTCCGCGCCGAACAAGTTTGCGGCGCTTGCCGCACACGACGCGTTTGTCGGCACCAGTGGCGCCCTGAAGCAGCTTGCCGTGGCACTCATGAAAATCGCGAACGACGTGCGGTGGCTCTCTTCGGGGCCCCGCTCGGGCATTGGGGAGATCCGAATTCCCGAGAACGAGCCTGGTAGCTCGATCATGCCGGGAAAGGTCAACCCGACGCAGTGCGAAGCCATGACCATGGTTTGCACGCAGGTGATGGGAAACGATGCAACCATCGGCATCGCCGGCTCACAGGGCAACTTCGAGCTGAACGTGTACAAGCCGGTGATGGCGTACAACCTCTTGCAGTCGATTCGCCTGCTTGGCGACGCGTGCGAGAGCTTCAACGAGCACTGCGCGGTGGGCATAGAGCCGAACCTCGAAACGATTGACGAGAAGCTGCATCGCTCACTCATGCTAGTGACGGCGTTGAATCCAATCATCGGCTACGACAACGCCGCCAAAGTTGCCAAGCACGCCTACAAGAACAACACGACCCTGCGAGACGCCGCGATCGAGCTGGGCTTGCTGAGCGGTGAGAAGTTCGACGAAGCCGTGAAACCCGAAGAGATGGTAGGCCCTCTCAAAGTATGAGCATCGAGATCAGGCAGCACCAACCTGGCAAGGACCTGAAGGACTTCATCCAAGTCGCTTTCGAGGTGTATCGAGACGACCCGGCCTGGGTGCCGCCCCTTCACATGGAGATCACGGATCGACTGACGCCCGCCAAGAATCCCTTCTTCGAGCATGCCGAGGTTGCGCTGTTCACGGCTTGGAGGGACGGAGCGGCGGTCGGCCGGATATCGGCGCAGATCGACTACGAGCACCTCCGGATCCACGAAGACGACACGGGGTTCTTCGGGTTCTTCGACACGGTGAACGACCAGGGGGTCGCTTCGGCGCTGGTCGCGGCTGCCGAGGGCTGGCTGAAGAGCCGCGGCATGACCGTGATGCGCGGCCCGTTCTCGCTGTCGATCAACGAAGAGACCGGGATGCTCGTCGAGGGCTTCGACTCCCCGCCGACGATCATGTCGCCTCACCACCGCTCCTATCAAGGCGCACTTGCCGAGGGCGCGGGCCTACACAAGGCCAAGGACTGCTACGGTTGGAAGTACGATGTGGCGCCGGCGCCCGCGCGGGCACAGAAGGCCTGGGAAGCGATCACGAGCCTGCCCGAGGTGAGATTTCGTTCGGTGAAGCCCGGCAAGCTGAAGAAGGAAGTCCACGACATCCTCGATGTGTTCAACGACGCCTGGCAGCACAACTGGGGTTTCGTTCCCGCGACCGATGCCGAAGCCAAGAAGATGGCCGCCGACCTGCAGCTCATCCTCGACAAGCGCCTCTCGTTTTTCGCCGAGATCGACGGGCAACCGGTGGCGATCTGTGTCTGTCTGCCAAACCTGAACGAAGTGATTTTCGACTTCGACGGGAGATTGAGCCCCGTCAACATCGGGAAGCTGATTTGGCGACTCAAGATCAGAAAGCCGAAGTCGGCCCGTTTGATGCTTCTGGGTGTTCGCACGGAGCTCCGCGGCAAGAAGCGCTACGCACCACTGGCCACCGCGGTGATCGCGGAGCTGGTCCGGCGCGGATTGAAGGCGGGCTACGAGTGGGCCGAGCTCGGTTGGACGCTCGAAGACAACCGGCTGATCAACGCTGCCATTCAAAGCATGGGCGCGACCATTTACAAGCGATATCGGATTTTCGAGAAGGCCATCGGGGCCTAGCGACGGACGTCCAAGCGCCGGCCGTCGGTCGAGACGATGAGCCCGCCATGCACATCGGTGCGCCAGACGGTTGCGCCTGCGTTGCCCAGTCGTTCGACGACGAGGGGGCTCGGATGCCCGTATCGGTTGCCGGCGCCGCTGCTGATCACTGCGAGGGAAGGGCGCACGGCGGCCAGAAAAGGTGGCGACGTCGAGGTTCTCGAGCCGTGATGGGCCACCTTGAGCACGTCGGATGGCCCGATTGCCCCGGACTTCACCAGCAAGCGCTCCGAATCGGCTTCGAGGTCGCCCGTGAGTAGAAAGGACCGCTCGCCGAAGACGAGCCTGAGCGTGATCGAGTTGTCGTTGAGCCCGAGCGCAGGGTCGTACCGCGGACAGGGCCAGAGGACCTCGAGGTTGACCCCTCCGAATCCGGGGTGACTCCCGCAGAGCTCGGGCGCGAACCGAACTCGGGTTCCGCCCGCCATTGCCGACGAGACGAGTCGGGCCATGGCCCCGTCGCGCTCTTCGGTCAGCAGCTGCCCGTTCAGCCAGAGCTCGCCGACCTCGATTTCGCCGAGCAGCTGCTGCAGCCCGCCGTAGTGGTCGGGATGGCCGTGTGTGATGACCAGCACGTCGATGCGCGAACGGCGTCGGGCGGCGAGGAGATCACGGAGTGCGCGGACGGCGGGATGACGGCCTCCCTGCCCGGTGTCCACCAGGGCCAACCTTCCGTCAGGGAAGTCGATGAGCGTCGCATCGCCCTGCCCGACGTCGACGAACGACACGCGGAGCAGGCCGCGAGGTTGTTCGCGTGCGACCAACGCATGGTCGGCCGCAAGCCACAGAAGCGCGCCTACGACGAGGACGGCCAGACGTTGCTGCCACCCGCGCGTGATCAAGAGCAAGAGACAAGCCGATGAGACGACCAGACCTTGCAGGGCGTCGAGGGGCGGCAGGCGCTGCGTCACCGCAAGGGGGGCGAACACATCGCAGAGGGACAGGAGCAACTGGACGGCGACGGTCAGAGCGGCTCTCATCGGTTCGGTCAACGCTGGAATCGAGGCGCTGAGAGCGAAAAGGTGGGCGAGGGGGATCACCACCCAGCTGCCTAGCGGCAAAACGATGATGTTGGTCAGCCAGCCGATCAGCGGCACCCCGTCGAACCACCACCAGACCATCGGAGTCGTCGCAATCAAGGTGCGGGCACTGATGCGTGCCGATTCGCGAAGTCGAGGCCAGCGCTCGTCTCGGCGGATACGAGGCGCACTGAGGATAGCGGAGGTGGCAACGATCGAAAGCAGAAACGCCGGCCTTAGCGCCATCGCCGGATCGGGAGCGGAGAGAATCAAGGCAGCCCCGGCGGTGACGGCGACGGCCGAGGGGCGCCGGCCCAACGCGACGAGGCCCCAAGTCAAGGCGGCCGTGATCGCCGCGCGCCAGGCGCTCGGTGAACCGCCCGCGAAAAAGGCATGCAATAAGGTCAGCGGGATTCCGAGCACCGCCGCCAGCCTGCGCGGGTCGAATCCAAGCGCCATGCCGCGGAGCAGCCAGTGGAGACAACGGACGATTGTGCCGCTCACCAAGGCGACGTGGAGCCCGGACACCGCGAAGAGGTGCGCGAGGCCAACGGCGGCGATCTTCTTTCTCTGTTCGTAGGGCAACGCGCCGCCGTCGCCGAGCACCAGTGCTCGGGCGACTCCGGCCACGTCCTGCCGCAGTGCCTCGTTCATGTGCTCCCGAACCCGGGCCCGAGCCCGATCGATGGCCGCCGCTCCGCGGGGGACCTCGACGAGCTCGATACGCGTTGCTTCGTCCAAACGCGCCCAGCATCCGCCGGTCGGCCGGGAGAGCCGGGGATGAGGCGAAGGGTTCCGAAGCTCGGAGCGAGGGCGGAGCTCGGCCCGGAGCGCGACGATGCTCCCCCGCGGAGGCGCGTGCCGAGCATCGACCGCGGCCGAGAGCTCTAGACCGGCGGGCAAGTCGTGCTCAGAGCCCAACCCCCGACCTCCGACGACGCGCAAGACCAGACGCGCGTCGCCGAGACCGTGGCGAACCGACTCGACGCGCGCCACAAGCTGGGTTTCCCCATGGGCCATGCAGGGCGGCGGCACCGGGTGCGCAACCGCGAGCCCGCAGCAAGCCGCCAGACACGTCAGCGGTGCGCTCCAGAGGCGGGCCCCGAGCTCATGGCCGTGCGCCGCGACAGCAAGCGCTCCAAGCAAACCGATGCCCGCGAGAATTGGCCCCCCGCTCGGCTC
>JBAVOF010000041.1:0-6660 GCA_049691835.1 Polyangiales bacterium | reverse complement strand
AGTCCCCAGGACCTCGAGCTCGACCTTCCGGAGCCACCGTCATTCGAAGAGGCGGTCGAAGCATCGAAAAGGTTTCCGTGGTACGAAACGCACGTCTTTCCAACGTGTTTTGTCTGTGGGCCAGGTCGGCCCGACAATGATGGCATGAACATCTTTCCTGGGTGGATCGCTGAACGCGCTCTCGTTGCGTCGCCGTGGACACCGGGCCCCTCGATGCCAAACGACAAGAAGCGTATCCGGGACGAAATCGTCTGGGGCGCGCTCGATTGCACGAGCTACTTCCCCCACTTCGATTCGGCGGCCGTCCTCGGGCGCCTGCACAGCAAGCTGCTCAGAGACACTCGAGTTGGGGAGCGGTACGTGGCCGTAGGGTGGAAGATCGGCGGCGAAGGGCGAAAGCTCTGGTCAGGAAGCGCCGTCTTCGACGAAAACGGGGACGCCTGCGCAATGAGCAGCGCCACCTGGATTACCCTCAAGCCCGAACAGGAAGATTTCAAGGTCGCACGCTGATCGGGCTTTCCAACGCGATGCAACGATGGAACGACCCAACCCAGGTTGGCGTCGAGCATTCCTCTCGATTCTTTCTTCAGCGAACTTGTGGCTGGCGGCCGCCGGCGGAGGGCGGCCGGAACGTCAACCTGGGTCGGGTTGTTGAACCTGGGTTGGGTTGTTGGGTTGTTGTCCAAGGCGGTCGACACCGATCACCGGTTGGCCTAGGTTTTCACAGGAGACACACGCTGATGAATCGAATCCTTCTGGTTGCAGGTCTGTCGCTCTTCGGATGTGCCGGCCAGGCCAAGACCAATACAGCCCACGATGCCGCTGCAGAGGCCCGCGAAGCCGTACCAGAGCAGTCGGTCCCCGCCGAGTACAAGATCCCGGAACCGCCAAAGGTGAAGGCGGACGACATGGAGCGGGCAGGTGACACCAACTAGAAGTCGACCCCACCCGGGTTGGCGTCGCGCAGTACCTTCGGTCCTCTCTTCAGCGAACTCGTGGCTGGCGGCCGCCGGCGGGGGTGGCCGGAACGTCAACCTGGGTCGGGTTCCTTACCTGGGTCGGGTTCCTTGGGTTCCTTCTCCATTCGGAGTTGCGTGAGAAACAATTCGAGGCGCATTCTTTCCCGTTCCCAGTCGGGATTTCGAACCTCCGACAGGAAGAGATAGTAGCGGAGGAGGTCTTGCTCGAGGTCTCTTTGGTACGATGCGAGGTCGACACCTCCATCCAAGTGAAGCCGCGCGTAGCCGTTGATCAAGTGAAAACCGACCTCACTCACGTCGCTACCCGTGAGCGCGGCGTGCTGTTCGGCGTAGCCGAGGCCTTCCTCCAGGTAGAGCTTGGTCCGCTCGAGGTTTCCGCCCGCGTGCTCGACGTCGGCGAGGCGAAGGCAGATGTGGGCGAGCTCGAGTAGGTCTTCGTCCACTTCCTCTTCTTCGTAGCGCGCCTCGATGGCTTTTCTCCGCATCAGTAGGGCATCCTGACTTCGGCCGAGGTCACCCACTTGGCGCGCGGCGTTTGCTTCGAGTCCCGCGAGCAGCACACGCAGCTGCTCTTCGTCGTAGACGAACTCGTGCGTGACGGGTCGAATTCTGCGATCGATGTCGTCCGGGCGCAGCGGGTCTGCCGCGTCGAGGCGCGCTTGCCCTTCCGTGGCACGCTCGAGCGCGTCCTTGGGGTTCTTGGTGACCAGGCGCGCGGTGGCGAGGCGCGCTTGCGTTTTGACGGCGTTGATGTTCGAGGCGGCCTCTGGGTGGGCTTCAATCGACTCCCTCAAGGCAGCGTGGGTCTCGAGCGCTTGGGCCATGCGTCCGGCATCAAGTTCGTAGAGAGCGAGGCGGTCGAGGGCCAGGGGCTCGTAGCGAGGACGCTCGGTTGCATCCGGGTCGGCGGAGTTGCTGACGACTTCGTCGGAGCTCATCAGGACGAGCGCGCGCTTGACCGCTTTGATCGCGGCGCGTGGCTTGTTCACATGGAAGAGGCTTCGCGCATAGTGCAAGAGTAGGCCTGTCTGCTCTTCGGGCGCGACCATCGGGAGCTCGAACCGATCTTCGTAGTCCTCTAGGGCACGTCGGTGATTGCCGAGCGAAGCCTGGGCCAAGGCCATGCCGGAATGTGCGGAGGCGCGAACGCGCGGCTGGCTCTGTCCGAGGTCGAGCGCAAGGAGATAATGACCCACCGCCGCGGCCACATCATCGCGTCCGCCGTTTCGCATGCCGCGGTGGTGTAGCGCGTGAGCCAACAGCAGATGACTCAGCGGCTCGTAGGGGTCTTCCTCGATTGCGGCTTCGAGAAGCTCTTTGACCCGCTCGACGACTTTGTCGAGCTTCCGGTTGCTCTCGATCGATCCCAGGTCTCGCGCGAGAAGGTAGGCCTCGACGAACCGCCTCGTGGCAGCGCTTTCGGTTTTGAATTGACCCGCGCGTTCCGAAGACCCCATCGCGAGCTGCGATTCGATCCATCCGACGTGTCCGGCGAGCGAGTCTCCCGCGCTGCGCGCCTTGTCGAAGTACCGAGCGGCGGTCTCCATGTCCCCCGCGGAATAGGCACCGTACGCTCGCTCGAGCACCACCAGTTGGTAGAGCTCCGTCGAGGTCTTGCGCTGGGCTTCGTCTTGTTCCGCGGACTGCACCCAGAGCTCGACGAGCGAATGCTGGAGCGACTCGACGCCCTGCCGAGTCGCCGCCCGCAGCGCGGTGACGATCAGGTATCGACGAACGTGGACGTTGTCGCTGTTGTGGTAAACCTCGACGAGTCTCTGCTCGACTGCCTTTGCGTTGTCGTCGGTGATCTCGTGGAGCGCGATCTCGACATCGAGCGCTCGCGCGAGGTTGGACGCGTCGGGGACGGTGTCTCGCGCAGCGATCAGCCGTGGAAGTCTCTCGTCCGCAGACCGCCCGCGCTGGAGAAGAACGATGACGCCCTGGCTATGCCGAAGCGACTGCGTGGGGGAGGAAGCCGGATGGAGAGCCACCTCTTTCAAGCGCGCGATTCGCGCGTCGTAGTCTGCGAGAAGACCGTAGAACTGATCGAACTGCTGATAGGCGAGATCGAGCACCATCTCGTCTTGCACAGGCGCGACCTCCACCCGGGCCAGAAGCGAGGCGGCTGCGGCTTTGTCTCCCAAATCGCTGTAGATTCTGCTGAGCACGAGCGCCTGGAGGGCTTCGGCGTCCGGCGACCCGTGCATCGGAACCGATTTCACCGCGTCAGTGAGGCTCTGCGATTCTTGAATGTACTCCTCGCTGAATCGGCCGCGGGTGAGTGCGCGGTCCGCCCGCATGTGTCTTGCGAGCAGAACCATCAGCTCGGACCACCAGTCGGACGCGCCCTCGGCGCCGAGCAGGCGACTTCGCTCCTCACCGTAGTAGATCGCAGCTTCGAATTCGCGGAGGTCCAGGTGCAATTTGGTGAGTGCCTTCAACTCCGCGGAACGCTCGTCGTCGTTGCGCGCACCTACGAACAAGTGCTGATGAAGCAAGAGCTTTCGCCATTGTCCGAGCACGGTTTCGGCTTCCGAGGCGATCCGCGCTTGATCCCAATCGGCAGGCACGATTCCACTCGGCGGGAAAAGATAGATGTGAAAGTTGTCGCCGATGGCGCACGTGAGCGCCATGACATTCTCTCGAACCGAGGGGTAATGGCAGTTCCAGCGCGCGTTGGTGAGCTGCCGGGCCTTTCCAAGCCTCGGTTCCTCGGCCTCGCCGTGGAATGGCACGCGAAACAGGACCCCATTGTCGTCGCCGTTGATCGTGCCATCCCTGTTGGTGTCGTTGAGGAACTGCGAGAAGTAGAGGTGTGCACCGTTGGGCGAGAACACGGGATAGCCCGAGATGCCCGGAAGCTCCGGCTTGTAGTTAAACTCCTCGGCACCCTCGATTGCACGACGAATACGGATGCCTTCCGTGCCGGCGTGACTGGAGAACGACACGCCGATATCGTCCCGGAGACGCGCGAGCGGCACGTACGCGACCCATCGCTCGTCGTGGGAGACCGCGAGGCCGACGACGTTGGCCGGCTTTTCTTTGGGATGTCTTTCAAACGCACCGTCCAATAGAATGTGGTCTCCGTGCATCTCCCTTCTCGTGAGAACGCCAAGCCGTCCGTCCTGTCCCCAATAGATCTGCAAATCGGCGTCGTCGGTGGCGTGGCAATCTTGCCGATCATTGCGGGCACTGCCGTTCCTTCGGATCCGCCGATGGCACGCATCGCCTCGGGCATCGGTTTCGTAGCGAATGTACGCAAGCTGCTTGCCGTCGGGACTGATCGCCGGCCACGTGATGTCCCCGAACGCTTCGAAGACGGGCCTCCCGGTGGAGCTGATGGGTGACTGCACGAAGAGGTCGTAGGCGTTGTACTCGTCCGTTACATAGTAGAGATACCTAGCGTCCGGCCCGAGAACGCCCATGAAATGGTTGTGGTTGCCGATCGTGACGCGCCGCGGCCGGATGAGGCTTGGGCTTGGCCGTCTCGACTTGGTCTCGGTCGCACCCCGCTCGCCTCGTTTGGCATTGGCGAGGCCTGGATGCACGATCGACAGCGCGACCGTCAGGACGCACAGTCCGCCGACTCGGCTCCACGCGCGCGAACCAACTGTCAGCAGATCTTCTGCGTCCACGCCTGATCCTCTTCGATCCACGTGCCGCACCGCACTTGCTCGAGGTGCACGGACCGCCACGCGTCTCTCACCTCGACCGTGGACCGGTCCGTGGTCTTCGCGGAGAGGTACTCCCACACCTGCCGCCGATGTAGATTGTTGCGGCCGGCTGCCCGCAATAGCTCGCTCACTTCTACGGTCTCGTCACAGCGGTCGGGCGTGTACTTCAGGAGCCCGTCCTCCCCCTCGCCAAGACAACCGCGCACCAGCATCGTGTCGACTAACTGGGCGTCGCCCTCAGAGACTTCGAAGAGATCGAGGTCGGCGCCGGCCGCGGACAAACCTGCTTTCGACGCGATTTCTTGCCCCGACACCGGGGCCGGCCCGGGTCGGAGTGACGCGTCCGCACTCTGAAACTCGAGCTCCGGGTATTCGCCCGCGGCCTGGATTTCCAACGCGGTACGATTGTCCACCACTGCAATCGCCGGGGCCTTGATGCAGCCGGTCTGAATCGCCGCCGCGAGGAGCGCCGCGAAGGCGCAGATCCAGCGCACCCCCAACGCCGAAACCGAGGCGTCGTTCACCTTCATGGTCGGCCACCCGATCGCTCGCTGACCTTTATTGCTCCGTCGATCTCCGGCGGCGCCTCTTGGTACATCAGGGACGGGGTGAAGATTCGCTCGATGTACGGCTGCACGTACTGCTCGAGGAAGGGCGTCACCGGGATCCCTTTGATTTCATCGATGCGGATTGCGCCGGCCAGCCCACCGAGATCGATCTTAGTGTCCATCAAGCCTTCATCGAAATTGACGCGAACGTACTTGGGATACCCAAGCTTCAGACCCAGTCGCACACGGTTCAGGTCCTCGTCTTCGTGATAGGGATCCAGCGCGTCGATGATGGCGTACAGGTGGTCCTTGCTGATACGTACCACCTGCACCTTTCCTTCGACGATGAGCGTGGTCGGGACAAACGTCATGGCGAGATTTGCGTCGAGCACCCCCTTGCCCTCCTCGACCTTGATGCCCGTGATGTGGCCTCGGAATGCAACTTCGGGGTCTTCGCGATTGAGGTCTGCCAGAAACTGACCGGTGATGAATCCGTCTCGATAGGCCGCGTGAATCTGATCCATCGCGATGACGGGCCCGATGACGCGCAGGTTGGCGGCCACGGGCCCAACGACTTCCGGCCCAATTTGTACCCGGTCCACCGTGAAAAAGCTGTCTCGCTCCGTGAACGGGTTCAGATCGAAGAAACGCTTTTGCCCCATCGCGTTCCCGGCCTTCGAGGGCACCACGAAGAAGTCCGGCTCCGTCGCGAATTCCTGGTCGATCGGAATCAGTGCATCGAGATCTTCGATGAGAAAGCCGTACTGCGGCAGTTCGAGCATCAGGTCACGAAACTGCGCCGTCGCGAGCACCCGGTACGTGTTCAAGTCCCCGGACTCGATGGTGAAGGGCACCGTCAACGAACCAGCGCTCTTGGTGCGTTCCGTGCTCTGCCAGAAGCTGAAGTCCTGCTCGAACGTCCCGCTGACCTTCGCGGCCTCCCGGCCGTACATCGACGCTACTTCGGGGCACCCGATCGTGCCGGTGCTGCACACCTCGGTACTGCGGATCGCATCGCTCCAGCCTTCGTAAGAGGCACGTGCCTCGAAGCGCGTGCCACCCGCGGGGTTTCGCCAGTACATCTCGCGAGCCGCGTACACCTGCGCGTCGTCGATTGCGACGTCGACGCCAAAGGAGACGTTCGCCACGGGGTACTGTACCAAGTACGGCTGTTCCAACTTCCCAAAGGTGCCGTCTGTCTCAATCACGAAGGACGGCGCGCCGTAAAGGGCGGCATAGGCGACCTTGAGGTCTTGGGTGTACTGGTGAAGCGATATCGGATGCTCGCGTTCGCCGTAGTCTGCACGCGCGAACGCCGTGGTCACGTCGATTGCTCCCTTCCCCGGCGCTTTGTGTGAGGATCTCACCTTCACGGTCAGGTCGTGAATCTGATGCATCAGATCGAATCGCATGAGCGAGAGATGAGCGACGTGGAGCTCGGTTTGGTGCGAGCCGCGC
>JBAVOF010000040.1:0-11777 GCA_049691835.1 Polyangiales bacterium | reverse complement strand
ATTCCAGCGACCCCGATTCGGCGCAGGCGCAGTTCGGCCAAAACGGAAACCAGATCACGAACGACGAGCTTGCGCTGGCCGGCACGTCGCACGTCATCGGAAATAGCTTGAAGGTCATCGCGCAGGTCGCCTGGGAGTCGCAGCTCTGGGTTCAAGGTCGACGGAACGGGCTGCTGATGAACCTGCAACTCCAGTTCTTGTTCTGACGCTGCCGGTGCTCAGTGGTGATGGTGACCATCTGGGCCGTGGGGATGACCGTGCCCGATCTCTTCCTCGGTGGCGTCCCTGAGCGACTCCACAGTGACTTCGAAGTGCAGGGTCTCCCCGGCAAGCGGGTGATTCGGATCGACCGTGATCGTGTCGTCGCTGATTGCGGTGATGAAGAACGGGATCTGGCGACCCTGGTCATCGTGCGCGACGACTTGCATCCCGGCTGCAAGCTCGGCGTCCGAAGGAAACAGGCGCCGCGGAACTTCGTGCGCCTCGCCAATCCGTGGGCCATAGCCCTTCTCTGGCGGCACGATGGCTTTGATCGACTCGCCCTCGGCCACGCCCTCGAGCTGTTCTTCGAGACCGGGAACGATGTTCCTGGCCCCGTGAAGGTAGAGAAGCGGGCTTCCATCCTCGGACTGATCGATGAGCTCACCGTCGTCGTCCCGTAGGGTATACGAGAGCGAGACCACCTTGTTTACCGTGATTTTGTTGGCCATGACGCTCGCGCGAGCATGTCATACTTGGGGCGGAACGCTACCGGGCGAGCCGTGCAAAGGAGCACCCCATGATCGAGTTGATGACCGACCTTCCAGAGCGAGTGCTCGGGCTTCGGGCGAGCGGCGAAGTAACGGCCGGTGACTACAAGAGGATTCTCATTCCTGCGATTGAAGCGAAGCTGACACAACAGAAGAAAGTTCGTTTGCTCTACGTCTTCGGAGATGATTTCAAAGGTTACACCGGCGGAGCGGCATGGGAAGACGCGAAGATCGGCATGAAGCACCTCACCTCGTTCGAGCGCGTTGCAGTGGTGACCGACGTCGAATGGATCGTGCACATGATCAAGGCTTTTGGCTTTGCAATCCCCGGCGAGGTTCGTGTGTTCGATGACGACGACCTCGACACGGCACGTCGCTGGGTTTCAGAGCCGCCCTCCGCGGGACACTTATCCTTCGAGCTCATCGCGGACAAGAGCGTAGTGATTCTGGAACCCAAGGGTGAGCTCGAAGCCGCCGACTTCGAGCGCCTCAGCAAGAAGGTCGACCCACACATCGAAGCGAAAGGCGCCCTCAACGGCGTGATGATCGTCGCAGAGCACTTCCCTGGCTGGGACGACTTCGCCGCGTTCAGCTCGCACCTACGCTTCGTGAGGGAGCACCAGAAGCGGATTCGACGCGTGGCGATCGTGACGGACGACAGGCTGGTGTCAGCGCTTCCTCGCATCGCGTCGCGATTCGTCGAGGCGCAAATTCGGGCTTTCCCCATGAGCGCGCGGGACGAGGCGCTTCTCTGGGTGGGCGAAAGCCGTTCCGATGACGTCTAGTACCGACCCACAGCGCGGCAACGAATTCGACCGGCGCGTGACCCAAGCGGCCGTTCGCTTGAGCCTCCTCGCGTTGCTCGTGTTCTGGTGTCTGAGAATCATGAATCCGTTCATCACGCCGATGATCGGGGGCGTCGTGATCGCGATCGCGCTTCAGACTCCCTTTGCCAGGGTAACGTCCATGCTGGGAGGACGCCCGAAGCTCGCCGCCGTATTGCTCGTCGCGACCGCCCTACTCGTGCTGATAGTGCCGACCATCGCACTAGGCGCCAGCCTAATCGATGCGACCGCAGAGCTCTCGGGTGACTTCCTCGACGCTGAAATCCGAGTTCCGCCACCGCCGGAGTCCATCGCCGAGTGGCCGCTCGTCGGCGAGCGATTGTACGCGATATGGCTGGATGCGGCTCAGAATCTCAAGTCTGTGCTGCCAAAGCTCACTCCGTACCTCAAAGACGCGGGCCTCTGGCTGGTGTCCACCATGCGCGACATGGGGCTGGGCGTCCTGATGCTCGTCGTGGCGATCTTCATCGCGGGGGCGCTTCTTCCAAATGGAAAGCGCGCGGCCGATCTGGCGCGCAAAGTTGCGATCGTCGTCGCGGGGGAACGAGGCCCCGCGCTCGCCGATTTGGCGGCTGCTAGCGTACGCGGCGTGACGCGCGGCGTTCTTGGTGTGGCTCTGATTCAGTCACTGCTCGCGGGACTTGCCATGCTCGTGGTCGGCGTACCGGCCGCTGGTCTGTGGACCCTGCTGATCTTGCTCTTGGCCGTCATGCAGCTGCCGTCCATGTTGGTGCTGATCCCCGTCATCATCTACGTCTTCTCGACGAGCTCGACCGCGGTCGCCGTTGTCTTCACGATCTGGGCGTCCGTGGTCGGCCTCAGTGACAACGTCTTGAAACCCATGTTGATGGGGCACGGGTCTCAAGTCCCGATGCTCGTCCTCTTCATGGGTTCGCTCGGCGGGTTCATGGTCGGAGGAATCCTGGGACTGTTCGTCGGAGCAGTCGTTTTGTCGCTGGGCTATACGGTCTTCACCGCATGGATCAATGACGCCGATGTCGATGCACCGACCTGATCTCAGTGCAGAAGACGAACCCGGATGGTGGCCGGAATGGCTGCAAGCTCGTCTAGCAAGGGTCCTGCATCGTCCAGCTCGATGTCCATGACGACGTATCCGACGTCCGCTTGGGTTTCGAGGTACTGGGCCGCCACGTTGACTCCGCGCATCGAGAAGACGCGGTTGATCTGCTCCATCACACCTGGCTCGTTCCTGTGAATGTGCAGGATGCGTCGCCGGTTCAGGTGATCGGGAATGCTCACCTGCGGGAAATTCACCGCGGAAACGGTGGACCCGTTGTCGTTGTACTTCACGAGCTTCGCAACCACCTCACGCGCGATGTTGTACTGCGCCTCCTCCGTGGCGCCGCCAATGTGTGGTGTGAGGATGACGTTATCGAACTCCCGCAGCGGTGACTCGAATGTCTCTTGGTTGGACTTCGGTTCGACCGGAAAGACATCGATTGCAGCGCCTCCAAGGTGCCCTGTCTCGAGCGCCTCCGCCAACGCGTCGATGTCGACGACGCTGCCACGCGCGGCGTTTATCAGCAGGGACCCCGGGCGCATCGAGCGGATGGTTTCCGCGTTGATCATGTTGCGGGTCGTCGGCGTCTCTGGGACGTGGAGGCTGACCACGTCGGCGGCAGCGAACAGCTCGTCGAGGCTATTTACGGGCGCTGCATTACCCAACGGCAGCTTGTGCTCGACGTCGTGGTACAAGACACGCATCCCGAGCCCCTCGGCGAGGATACCGAGCTGGCTTCCGATGCGGCCGTAGCCAACGATGCCCAAAGTCTTCCCCCGGACCTCGTACGCATGGCGAGCCGTCTTGACCCACTCGCCGCGACGGGCGCGGGCAGACTTCTCCGGTATTCGGCGCATGAGGAGAATGATGTCCGCGATCGCGAGCTCGGCGACGCTTCTAGTGTTGGAGAATGGCGCGTTGAACACGGGAATCCCCAGGCGGCGCGCCGTGTCCAGGTCGACCTGGTTGGTGCCGATGCAGAAACAACCAACGGCTTTGAGTTTTTTTGCCGCCGCAAGGGCTGATGCGTCGATCTGGGTGCGGGATCGAATCCCGATGAAATCCACGTCACGAATGGCGTCGAGTAAATCGGAGCCAGTGAGTGAATGTGAAACCCGCTCGACGTTGCGATACCCAAACGCAGCCAGGCTCTCGGTCGCTGCCTCGTGAATGCCCTCGAGGAGAAGGAATCTCGTGTCATTTCCAGTCACGGCCGAAGTCTGTGTCGAACCCGGACGGGCTGCCAACCGAAATCCGCACGACAACGAGCGGTACGGAGCTAGACTTCGCTCATGAAATGCCTTGGCTTCGCCCTGCTCTTGCTCTGCGTCGCTTGTGAGAACGGTACGCAGCGAGACTTCTCCGCCGGCGCGTGCGCGCAGTTCGGCGTGGACACGCCAATCGAGGTGCCGGACCGGTGTGGTATCGACATCGCAGGCGACGGACAAACCGTCCGCGTCTTCGCGATCGGGCCAGTGATTCGGTATGCGGAGATGGAGGACTATGCTGTCTTTTGTAAGGCCTGGGATGACGTCGTTCGCACCGAGGTGCTTCCCTGCCTCGCAGACGACAAGCCCAACCTCTTGGTCTTCCCAGAGAACGCCACTTTGGCCGGTGCGTTCATCGGCTCGCGTGGGGCGGCCGGGCGTGCAGAATCAGACACTCTGATCGCGTTTCTCTCGCTCTTCAACGCGTATTTTGGACCGATCGAGTACTACGCGGAGCAATTTCCGGAAGCGAGCTTCAATGCGCGCCTGGTGCTCGGTCTCACCGACACTCTGCACCGCGCGTTCGAAACGTTCCCGTCCATCGCGGAGCGTTACGGCGTCTACGTCGCCGTCTCTTCCGACTTCGCTCCGGCCGAACTCAGCGATGCGCCAGGCGATATCGAGCGACTCGCAGATCCAGATCTCGAATCTGTGTCGAGCGTCTATGTGGCAACCGAAGGGACCAGTTACAACTGGGGTCTGTACTTCGGCCCAGACGGCCAAGAGATCGGCCGAGTCGCGAAAAGCTATCTGGTGCCGGCAGAGGAAGATCTCCTCGATCTGAGCCACGGGCCGTTGACGCAGATGCGCCCCGTGGAGCTGCCGTTCGCGCGCTCCGGCATGGTAATCTCGAAAGACGCCTGGATGCCGGGGCTCCTGCATCGTCTCGATGCGCTCGGAGCAAACCTGATGTTGCAGCCCGAAGCGTTCTCGGGCTGGGCCGTCGAAGAATACCAAGGAGATTGGCTCCCCGACATCGTCCGTCAATCCGCTTGGGCGCACACGCAGCGGCACGGGGGCTTTCGCCACACGGTCACGCCCTGCATCAAGGGCAACCTCCTCGACCTCGTCTTCGACTGCCAGTCGCACGTGACGAGCTCGAGCACGCCCGCCGACTCACCAAACGCATTCATCGGCCAAAACCCGTACCCCGGTCTTCTCGCCGTCGAGCCCTGGGTCATCGACGATCCAGGCCCCGCCATATCGCTGCAGGAGCGCCGGGCGGTGCTCCGTGATCGCGGCGAGCGGATGCTCCCGGGAAGTGGGGACCCGCTCGAAGACGCATACGCCGCTCGAGTGATCGCCGCAGACCTCTCGCTTCCCCTCGATGGCCGCGCGCCAGCAACCGGCACAGGGCAAGCAGGCGCGCTGGGCTCGAGCATCGTCGTTGCCGAACCGAAAGTCGCCGAGACCCACCAGCGTTTCCCCGCGCTGGCTAGCGATGCCAGCTCCACGCTCATCGCTTGGATGGAAGGGCCTCCCGGCGCTGAATCAGTTCGTGCATTGTCCGCGGGCGGCGGTATGGAATTCGAGGAGCTGAACCTGCCGGACACCGAAGGTGTCGTGCAACGTCTGCCGCGGGTCGCGGTCGGCGCGGGGACGATGGCGCTGGTCTGGGAGGAAGAGCTCGGTGACGGAAGCAGTCGAATCGTAGCAGCAACCCGAGGCGACGGGGGCTGGACCAGGGCCGAGGTGACCGATCCGGAGGCGGCGACGGCTTGGGAGCCGGACGTCGCCATCGATCCGGTCACGGGTCGCTTCTTCGTGACCTGGCTCGATCTGCGAGCGGGCGGTCGCCCGAAACCTTGGATCGCGCACAGCGATGACGGGGAGCGGTGGGAAGCGGTTCAGGTCGACCCGAGCAACGCGGTGGTCGACAATCCGAGAGGTGATGCGGCGTTCGTTCGCGTCGCCGCCCGCGATGACCGCGTGTTCGTGGCCTTTTCCGATTTCCGGGAGTTCAGTTGGGACGTGTACTTGGCAGCGAGCACCGATGGGGCGGACACGTTTGCAGCGGCCGCTCGGATCAATCCGATCGCCAAGGACCTCGTTCCTGTCTCCGGAGGCGACCCTGTCGAAGCGGAGCGAATCCATGGCGATGTTGCGCTCAGCCTCGATAGCTCGGGCAATCCCATCGTGGCGTGGAGCGAGCGGCAAGACCGGCGTTATGAGAGCCGTATCCGGATCTGGCGAGACGGGGAGACCGCCCGTGCCGATGATGCACCCGATGGGATCGATGCGTGGCGCCCGGCGTTGGCGGGGAGCGCGTCTGGCGAGCTGCTCGCGGTGTGGCAGGACTTCCGCGACGGGACCAACCGAATCCGATTTGCCAAGACGAGCGGTTCGCTCCTCGAAACTGGCGCCAGCTCCATCGTTGACGATGCCGCATCGGGAACGCACCTCTATGCGCCACAGGTGGCAACACGCGGCGGACGTACCCTCGTCGCGTGGGAGGATCCGAGGTCGGGCTACTCGAAAATACGCCTCTCGGCGAAGGAGTGAGCCTTGCGTAGGACCTCGGGCCAATCATTGACAGCGCAACCTGGAACCGCAAAGTAGCGCGACTGAGCGAAGAAAGGTCTCCTTGCCGAATCTCGATGACATGACTGGCGTCCTCGTTCGCCCGCTCCAGCTTCTGCGCTCGAAGCCGCGCAACACGCTCGGTCGACTCGCAGCCTATGAGGGCCTGGCGCGAGAGACGCTCTTCCCTGCGCCAGACCGGCTCCCGCGCGTTCGACGACGCCAACGATGGTCGCTCCCCGGATTCGAGAACGAAGACCTGGCATTCGCTTCACTGCATGAACCGATCGAGACGCTCTTCAGAGACCACTACCACGCCCGCAGCCGACGGATCCAAACGGTGTACGCGCGGCGAATACGTCCGAACGGCACGACGGGACGCCCGCGGCTCCTTTACATCCATGGCTACATGCAGCCGGAAACGGTGATCGAGGAACATGGCTTCCTGGGCGTGATCGCTCGAACGCTCGACGTGGAGATCGTTCAGCTCCAACCGCCTTACCATGGCCGCCGCAAGCCCCGGAGCTCTCCCTACGACGGCGAGCTGTTCTGGACTGCTGACGTCGTTCGAAGCTTCGAAGCGATGCGTCAGACGATCCTCGACGCACGGACGTTGCTGTCTGTGATGCTGGATGAGTCTCCGGCCCCGGTGGGCGTAGCCGGCTTGTCCCTCGGTGGCGCATTCTCGGCCTCACTCGCATGTCTGGAGCCGCGCTTCGATTTTTCGGCCCCGCTGGTCGCACACATGGACATGGGGGCGTTGCTCAGAGACGCGCCAGTGCTTGGTGCGATGCGAAAGGACCTCGCCCGATTCGGATGGACTCCGGCTGAGTTTGGCGCGTTCTTCAGGAGAATCGGCTGGGACGATCTAGTGCCTGTCATCCCCACCGATCGCATTCTTCTCTTGGCGGCCGAAAAGGACCGCTTCTTCGACGCCGATGTCATGCGGGCCATGTGGCGCCGATGGGGCGAGCCGGAGATCCATTGGTATCCAACGAGCCACATGGCGTTCGTCCCGCACATGCCGAGCGCGGTCGGTCACCTGCACAGGTTCATCAACCGCATCAGTCAGCCTTAGGCGGGTCGGGTTGCGCCCGGAGGCGGAGGACATCCTCGAAATCGCCGCTGGTCAATCGGTAGACGTTGCCGGCGTACTGCAGGTATCCAAACCCGTATAGGAGCGACTGGGTGCCCAACTCCCCGACGAACTCCACGCGATGCGTGGGAATGTACTTCATCGGATCGACGGCAACCTGCTGCAATGCGTCGACGACTCGCTGAATCTCGGCGGAATCATCGACCTCGAGCACCTTGTTTTCGGTCATTTCGGTCCCCGATGGAAGCGGTACTTTCTGAAACACGGAGATTCGCTGCAGCTGCCCGAGTGGCGCCAGGGAGATCGAGCTCGGCGCCTGGACCGCGACGAAGGCGCTGCCCGGGCGATTCGCCGTCGCGTTCTTCTCGGGTGCAGCACCCGGCGCGCACTTGAATGCCGTCCCCGCAACCGTCACGTTCGACCCCGTTCCATACCCGTGCGCGAGCGCAGGCTCGGTGTCCTGCTCCGTCGGCTGGCTCCCCAAGCCCTGCATCACGTCTTCGGGATGCAAGAGCAGGTGGGTGGCTCCTCGCTCCGCAGCCAAGTTGCGCGCGTCGTTCTCTGCGGACTCGCGGTTGATTCGGGGCTTCGAATAGGCGCCCATCAAACCGCCGCCGTGCCCGATCACGACGCCCAAGTTCTCACACCCCTCGGGGACATCGTCGAGCAGCACGATCTCGACTCCATGGCTGGTCATTTGGTCGGCCTTGCAGCCGAATGAGACGAACCCAAACGCCACGGTTACGAGCAAGATGCTCCGATTCGAAAGCTGAGAAATTCTAGTCTCCATCCAGCGTTCTCCCGCGGGAACACTGTCAAGCTCAGCCTCGAAGTCAATCCAGCGGAGGTGCGAGAGGCTCGTTGACGCTCGCTTTCGAGCGAGCGGCGCTGTATCCTGCCGCGCCGGAGAAGCTCATCATGTCGGCAACTTTGGAAATGCGCCGGCGCTCGCTGGAAGACCCGGAAGGCTTCTGGGGTGAAGTGGCCAAAAGCGTCGACTGGATCACCGGCTGGGACCGGGTTCTCGATAGTACCCGAGCGCCATTCCATCGGTGGTTCACCGGAGCGTGGTTAAACACCTGCTACAACGCACTCGACCGGCACGTCGAGAAACGCGGGAATCAGGCCGCGCTCATATACGACAGTGCGGTCACCCACCAACGACGGACCTACACCTATCGTCAGCTCCGCAGCGAAGTAGCGCTTTTTGCAGGCGCGCTCGCGGCGCAGGGTGTTACCAAAGGCGATCGCGTCCTGCTGTACATGCCGATGATCCCCGAGGCGGTCATCGCGATGCTCGCCTGCGCTCGACTTGGCGCTATCCACTCGGTCGTATTTGGAGGTTTTGCGCCTCAGGAGCTTGCAACACGCATCGACGATGCGGAGCCCAAGATCATCGTTTCAGCCTCTTGCGGGATCGAGGGCACACGAGTCATCGAATACAAGCCGCTGCTCGACCAAGCGATCGATCTCTCGGAGCATCAGCCCACTAGTTGCATCATCCGTCAGCGTGAGAGCTGCGAATGCGACCTGCGAGAAGGTCGCGACATTTCTTGGCAGGATGCGGTTGCGGCGGCGAAGCCTCACGCCTGCGTGCCGGTGATGGCTACCGATCCGCTCTACATTCTCTACACCTCTGGAACCACCGGTGTGCCGAAAGGCGTGGTGCGAGACAATGGCGGGCATGCGGTCGCGCTTCAGTGGTCGATGCGCCACGTGTACGGCGTCCAACCCGGCGACGTGTACTGGGCAGCGTCCGACGTCGGCTGGGTCGTCGGTCACTCCTACATCGTCTACGGGCCGCTGCTCAATGGAAACACGACGATTCTCTATGAAGGCAAGCCGGTGGGAACACCGGATGCAGGCGCATTCTGGAGGGTGATCGAAGATCATGGCGTCAACTGCCTGTTCACGGCGCCAACCGCATTTCGAGCGATCAAGAAGGAAGACCCGAAGGGGTCTCTGATCGCCGACTACGATCTGAGCACCTTGCGCTCATTGTTCTTGGCCGGAGAGCGCTCAGATCCCGACACCTTGACATGGGCCGAAGACAGGCTCCGAGTGCCGGTGATCGATCACTGGTGGCAGACCGAAACGGGCTGGGCGATTTGCGCAAGCTGTATCGGCATCGAGCAACTTCCGATCAAGCACGGGTCACCATCGGTCGCCGTCCCAGGCTGGGACGTTCAGGTGGTCGACGAGGCTTGTCGCCGCGTGCCTGCAGGCACTAGTGGTGCGTTAGTCGTCAAGCTCCCGCTGCCGCCTGGAAGCCTGCCGACGCTTTGGAACGACGACGAGCGCTTCGTGAGCTCGTACCTACGCGAATTTCCAGGCTACTACAAGACCGCCGACGCTGGATACATCGACGAGGACGGTTATGTCTACGTGATGTCGCGAACGGACGACATCATCAACGTCGCTGGCCACCGGCTGTCCACGGGCGGTATGGAGGAAGTGGTGGCCGCGCATCCCGACGTCGCCGAATGCGCAGTGATCGGCGTCGCAGATCAATTGAAGGGTGAGATTCCGCTCGGCTTCCTCGTGCTCAACGCTGGAGTCGACCGACCGCACCATGACGTCGTATCCGAAGTCATCCAGATGGTTCGGGACGAGATCGGTCCTGTCGCCGCGTTCAAGACCGCAATCGTCGTGCAGCGCCTGCCCAAGACTCGATCGGGCAAGATCCTTCGAGGCACGATGAAAAAGATCGCGGATCGGACCGAATGGAAGATGCCGGCGACGATCGATGACCCGATCATCCTTCAGGAAGTCACCGAGCGACTGCAGGCGATCGGATATGCTTGAGCGAGCAAGGAACCCAACGGCGAACCCCAAAGTGTAAGGTGCACCCATGACGCTCACACAACCCACTCTGGCATCCAGACAACGCATCAAGAGTTTTGACGACTACAAAAGCCTCTATGAGAGAAGCCTCCGTGAGCGCGAGGAGTTCTGGCGCGGGGAAGGCAAAGAGCTCCATTGGTATTACGAACCACACGGGGTGTTCGAGGAACATGGTCCTGGTGAATTCGTCTGGTTCGCGGGCGGGCGCCTCAACGCATCGATCAACTGCGTGGATCGACACGCAGCCAAGAATCCCGAGAAGATCGCGATCATCTTCGTCAAGGACGAACCCGGCGAATACGAGAACATTTCGTTCGCCGAGCTCAAGACTTCTGTCGGTCGTGTCGCGAACGCGTTGAAGGCACTCGGCGTCAGCAAGGGCGACCGGGTTTGCATTTACCTGCCGATGGTTCCGGAGCTCGCCTATACGATGCTCGCCTGCGCACGAATCGGTGCGGTTCACTCGATCGTGTTTGGTGGCTTCAGCGCCGACGCGCTTCGGGACCGAATTATCGATGCGCAAGCCAAGGTGCTGGTCACCGCCAACGAAGGTCTTCGCGGCGGCAAGCGTATCCCGCTCAAGAGGATCACCGACGACGCGGTCGAGGGCCTTGCCGTCGTCGAGAAGGTTCTCGTCGTCAGGCGCACCGACACCCAAGTCGACATGGTCCAAGACCGCGACGTCTGGATGGACGAAGCGATGGCGGAACAACGCATCACCTGCCCTGCAGAGTGGATGGCCTCCGAAGATCCGCTATTCATTCTCTATACGTCGGGCTCCACGGGCAAGCCCAAGGGGCTGGTTCACACCACCGCTGGCTATCTCACGTACACGGCGTCGACCTTCAAGTACGTCTTCGACGTCCAACCCGACGACATACACTTCTGTGCCGCTGACATAGGCTGGATCACGGGGCACAGCTACATCATCTATGGACCGCTCGCGAACGGCGTCACCACGGTGATGTTCGAATCGGTGCCGACTTACCCCAACGCAAGTAGGTACTGGAATGTCGTTGACGACATCGGCGCGACGACTCTCTACACCTCGCCCACCGCGCTCCGGTCCCTCATGCGTGAGGGCTCTGAGCCGGTCAAGGGCTCCAGCCGCAAGTCCTTGCGCGTTCTCGGGACGGTGGGTGAGCCAATCAACCCGGAGGTCTGGCGCTGGTACAGCGACGTGGTCGGCAATGGAAAGCTGCCGATCGTGGACACCTGGTGGCAAACCGAAACCGGCGGAGTGATGATCAGCCCACTTCCAAACGCAACCCCCACGAAGCCCGGCTCGGCGACCTTCCCGTTTTTCGGCGTGGAACCGGTGCTCGTGGACCAGAACGGTAAGCTCATCGAAGGGAACGACGTGAGCGGCTTGCTTTGCATCGCGCATCCATGGCCCGGTCAGGCCAGGACGATTCACGGAAACCACAAGCGCTT
>JBAVOF010000039.1:0-9980 GCA_049691835.1 Polyangiales bacterium | reverse complement strand
CAGAGCGCCAATCGGGACAAGGACATCATCCTAGCAACTTGCCTGGACGACAAGCTCACCCAGTGCAACGCCAACCTTCAGAACATCAAACGCAGGGAGGTCGCGTTGAATGAGGCCATCGCAGAGGGTGACACCGGCCAGAGCAACCACGAGTTCACTGTGATCGGCGTGCTCTCCCAGAAGTTCAAGGCCCTGGCACAGGCCGCAAACCAATGCATCGGTCAGGATCTATTCGACACTGGAGACACGCATGTGCGAGAAGAGGTCGACCTCTTTGCACCGGACCAAAATCCCGCGGTCATCACCACCATGCCGGACTGGGTGATCCCATTCATCCCCCCCCCACCCGTGAGCGGAGTGAGCTGACGGGCGGAGCGGTGTTGGCATGCGCGGGGGAAACAAGGGATCATGCGCGACTTCTCGAAGTTAGAGCTTGCTCTGGCTTTGGGAGCCATCGTTAGCGCGGCGTCGTCGCCTGCAACCGCCGTCGCGCAAGGCGGGTCTTTCGAAGACCGCGCGCCACGAGAGGGCCCCGGCTTCAAAGTGGGCCGCCTGGTCCTGCACCCGGGAGTCTCGGCCGAGGGCGGCTACGATTCGAACGTCTTTTTGCAAAGCACCGGCGAGGAGAGCTCGTTCATTCTCCGCCTCTCAGGGTATCTCGATGTAGCGACGTTGGGGACGGTGCGGCAGAGCCAGGGTGAATTCACCAAAGTCGAGCCGCAAAAGATTCAATTTCGGGGCGGCGTCGGGGGGAGATACTACCACTACTTCAGCGGCAGGGTGGCGGACAACGTCGGGGCGGATGCGGACGTCGACTTCTCGTACAACCCATCCAAGGTGTTCAGCTTGCTCGTGCGGGACAACTTTCGGCGAACGATCCGTCCCTTCTCCAATCCGAACACTATCGAAGGCCCCACGATTAGCTACGGCCGCAACATCAACGTGGCGTCACTGGACCTCGTTGGCCGCACCAAGAGCCAAGTCCTCGAGGGTACTCTCGGCTACACCAATTACTTGGAGTTGTTCGACTCCAGCATCTACGCCTATGGCGACAACATGTCGCATCGGGTGCCCGCTTCGCTGAGTTGGTTGTTTTTTCCGAGCTCCGCGTTGGTATACACCGTCGAATACATCAACCAGACATACCTGAATCCCGCACAGGTCCTCGCTTCGCCAACCTTGCTCTCCGACAACAATCGAGTGCGGAGCTTGATCGGCTACAACGGAGCGCTCACCGAGCGAGTGGCGGTCACGGCGATGATCGGATACACGGCAGGGTTCTACGCGTTGGCCCCGGACTTCGACGACGTGATCGCTCAGGCGAGCGTGAGTTGGCGACCCCGCCCCACGATCGCGCTGACGTCTGCCTACTTTCGGGACGTCCGTCCGTCCTTCATCGGCAACTACACCACGATAAACCGCCTGTCTGCGACGACCCGGTTCACGCTGGCCGGTGCCCTGGATTTCGGGGTCGAGGCATGGGTGTCTTTCGACAAGTCAGGCTTGGCACTGAGCCCCGATGGGGCGCCGTTGGGCAACCAGCTCAATCGCAAGGACACCCGCTTGCAGGTCGCCCTTTTTGCCGAGTACCGGTTCAAGTCCTGGCTCGCGCTGTTTGGCAACATCGGCTACCTGGCGGACTACACGGGGTTTCGATACCTGGGGACGGATCCGCTGCTCGATCCCGTGGCGGACTACCAGAGGTTTGATGCATGGGTTGGACTTCGCGCCTTCTACTGATCTTCGCGGCGCTGCATCTGGCGCTCGTAGCGGCGGCATGCGGTTCGCGGGGGCTCCAGGCGACCGAGGTGCCGCCACCGGCGACCGATGACACCACGCTCGGGCCGGCTGATGTCTTCTCGGTGCGTGTCTACGGCGAGGAATCGTTGACGGGCAGTCACCAGGTGGCTCCGGACGGCACCATCAACTTCCCACTCCTTGGCCCGATTCAAGTCAGCGGCTTGGAACCGACCGAAGTGGCGAGGAAGATTCAGACCGAGCTCCAAGAGCGGGACCTCCTACGAAATCCGCACGTCTCGGTGTACGTCGAGTCCTATGCATCCAAGCGCGTCAGTGTGGTCGGCGCCGTGGCGAATCCAGGTACGTTCCCGCTGGAACCCGGCATGACCGTCGTGCAAGCCATCAGCATGGCTGGGGGGTTTTCGTCGCTGGCTGACCGAGACGGGACGGTCGTCACACGTCGCAGAGGGACGGAGATCGTTCGCTACCGGGTGCCGGTGGCACGGGTCACCAAAGGCCAAGCCGAGGATATCGAGGTCGCCGCAGGGGACATCATCTTCGTTCCCGAACGGCTGTTCTAGGGGCTCAGAGGCTCCAATAGAGAAGGTCGTCTCGGAGGCCGCTGTCGTCGACCGCGGATTTCACGTCGATGAAGAGGCCGCCCCGGCGGAGACTGCCGACGATTCGGTCGAGCTGGGCGAGGTACTGTCGATGCGGGACCGCGAGGATGACACCGTCCAGGTCGCTGAGCGCATCGAAGGGACGCATCTCGATTCCGTACTCGCGGAGCGCCTCCTCGCCTGAGGCCATCGGATCGTGGACCATCGGATCGATCCCAAATTCCCGGAGCTCACTGACGATGTCGGGTACCCGGCTGTTGCGGAGGTCGGGCACATTCTCTTTGAACGTCAATCCGAGGATCGCGATGCGAGCGCCCTTGATGGCGTGGTCCTGTTTGCGTAGCAGCTTGATGGTTCGCTGGGCAACGTAGTGGCCCATCTCATCGTTGATGCGGCGCCCCGCAAGAATGACCTCTGGATGGTATCCGAGCGCCTCGGCTTTCGCGGTCAGGTAGTACGGATCGACCCCGATGCAGTGTCCCCCAACGAGCCCGGGGGTGAACCGCAAGAAGTTCCACTTCGTTGCTGCTGCCTCGAGCACGTCCTTCGTTCGAATCCCCATCCGATCGAAGATCAAGGCTAGCTCATTCATCAGCGCGATGTTGAGGTCGCGCTGCGTGTTTTCGATCACCTTGGCGGCCTCGGCGACTTTGATTGACGACGCGCGATGAACGCCTGCCTCGACGACGCTTTCGTAAACGCGAGCCACGCGGTCCAACGCGTCGGCATCTTCACCCGAGACGACTTTGACGATCTTCTCGAAAGTGTGATGCTTGTCCCCCGGATTGATGCGCTCTGGAGAATAGCCGAGCTTGAAGTCGCGCGATTGCCGAAGCCCCGAGGTCTCGGCGAGCAACGGCCCGCATTGCTCCTCGGTGACGCCTGGATAGACGGTCGACTCGTAGACCACCACGGCCCCTGGAGCGAGCATGGAACCAACGATCCGCGTGGCAGATAGCAGCGGGCCAAGATCGGGACGCCGGTCTGAGTCGATCGGGGTTGGCACCGCGACGACGAAGAAGGTGCAACCGCGGAGGTCCGCCGGGTCGTTGCTGAGCTTCAGACTGCTCTGCCGAAGCGCGGCCTCAGAGACTTCACCGGTCCAGTCGTGGTTGGCCGAGAGCGAGTTGACCCGGGCCGTGGAGACGTCGAAGCCCACCGTATCCTCGAACTCCCTCGCGAACGCCAACGCGACCGGGAGACCCACGTACCCGAGCCCTACCACCGCAATGCGCTCGCTCATGCTGATCGCGCCTCCTCGCGAAACCATTCGGCCGTCGCCGTCAGGCCGCGCTCCAATGGGGTCGGTGCACCAAGAATCGAAACCATGACCGAGGGATCGAGAACGGACCGTTCGAGGTCGCCCGGACGGTGCGCGCCGTCATTGACGATGGCTGGCTCGTCGACGGCACTGACCAGCCGTTCGGCAAGGGTTCGCGTGGAGGTTCCGATACCGGTCGCAATGTTGATGGTGCGGCCATCGAGGGCGCCATCGAATGCCGCTAGGTTGGCCCGAACGGAGTCTCGAACGTAGACGTAATCACGAACGCAACCCTCATCTCCCTGCCTGGAGCGCGCGTTGACTTGGATCGGTTCACCTTGAAGCAGCCGCTTGAGAAAAATCGCGACCACACCTGCTTCCCCATGGGGATCCTGACGCGGACCGTAGACGTTGGCATAGCGGAGGATCGTGTAGCGCAGTCCGGAAGCCTGACCGTACGCGCGCAGGTACAGCTCGAAGCTCGCCTTGCTGCACGCGTAGGGGCTCAGTGGAAGCGCCGGCCAATCTTCGCTGGCTGCTCGTCCCTCTGGGACCTCTCCATAGAGCGCTCCACCAGTGCTGGCGAAGATCAGTCGGCTCCCAGACTCGAGCGCGGCAGTCAGCACGTTCATCGAACCCAACACGTTGACCGCCGCATCCAGCAGGGGCTCACGCACACTGACCGCCACACTCGCCTGCGCGGCGTGATGGCTGATCGCATCCGGCTTGAAGTGAAGCACCAGCTCACTCAAGACGTCGCCATTGCGGATGTCTATCGGATGGAACTCCACGCTCGATGGTACGTTTTCAGCCCGTCCGTTGCTCAGGTCGTCAACGACCAAGACCTCATGGCCGGCATCCAGCGCCGCTTCCGCGACGTGACTCCCGATGAAGCCCGCTCCTCCGGTCACCAAGATCCTCACGCACTCTCCATCGTCTTGGACGCTCGAAGCGATTCGCTGACAGGCGGGGACGGCTCACTGTCCACGCTGTCTTGGCCGTACTCCGGGACGAGCTGCGCGAGCGCCTGCCGAATCGCACTCGGATTGCCCGTCTTACAGTGCCCCGCGAGCGTGTCGAACTGGGCCCGAAGCCCAGGCAGGTGCGGGGAATCATAGGTCCCCGTGAATATCTTCGGGTGAGGGGTGCGCTGGATTCCTTCGCCGACCGTCGAAAGCTCCTCGAAGAGCTTCTCGCCGGGTCGAATGCCGGTGAATCGAATTTCGATGTCCTTGTCGGGCTCGAACCCGCTGAGTCGGATCAGGTCATGGGCCAGATCGATGATGCGGACGGGCTGCCCCATGTCCAATATGAAGGTCTCACCGCCTCGGCTCAGGGCTGCCGCCTGCATCACCAGCTGGACGGCTTCCGGAATCGTCATGAAGTAACGCGTCATGTCGGGATGCGTCACTGTGATCGGTCCCCCTTCTTCGATCTGGCGCCGGAAGATTGGAATGACGCTGCCCGCCGAGCCTAGCACGTTCCCAAATCGCACGGTGGCGAAGTGGGTCGCGCTGTGGGGCGCGAGAGCCTGGACATACAGCTCGGCTGCGCGCTTCGTGGCTCCCATCACGGAGGTCGGGTTCACTGCCTTGTCCGTGGAGATCATCACGAATCGCTCGACGGCGAGACTATCGGCCAGATCGGCCACCACCTGGGTGCCCAGGACGTTGTTCTTGACCGCTTCAACCGGATTCCATTCCATCATCGGCACGTGCTTGTGCGCTGCCGCGTGGAAAACGACCATCGGTCGGTACTCTCGAAACACCTGTGTGACCCGCGGCACGTCAGTGATGTCAGCCACGCAGGGAATGACCTCAATCTCCGAAAAGCGATCGCTCAACTCGGAGTGGATTTCGAACAAGTTATTCTCGGCGCGCTCGACCAGCACGAGACGGGAAGGGCGGTACACTGCGACCTGGCGGCAAAGCTCCGACCCGATACTCCCGCCCGCGCCGGTCACGAGGACCGATTGGCCACGAACCACTCCCGCAACCTCCTCGGTGTCGAGCCTGACCTGCTCGCGCCGAAGGAGGTCCTCGATTGCCACGTCCCGGATCCGTGAGAGGTTCACACGCCCCCCCACGATTTCGTAGGTCCCTGGAACGATCTTCACCGCGAGGCCGGCCTCTTTGCAGCTCTCGGTAATCCGGCGAATGGCCGTGCCGGGCGCATTGGAGATCGTGATCAAAGCCTGCTTGGCCTCGTGCCTCTGGGCCAGGCGCAAGAGATCCTTCGTGGTGCCACGTACCTTGATCCCGTGGATGACGGCACCCTGTTTCACCGGGTCGTCGTCGACGAAGGCAACTGGGACAATGCCGAGGTCCGGGCGACGCGCGATCTCCTGAGCGATGAGGACGCCGCCCTGACCCGCCCCGACCAGGAGCGTTGGCGCGCGAGGCTTCTCGTCCCGCGTGTGCTGTTTGGACGCGACGCGCTCACCGACCATTCGCCGCAGTGCTCTGACCCCGGTTAGCCCGATGAATGCCAACACGAAATCCCCCAGCAGGACCCCGAGAGGCACGATCCCGTAACGCGCAATTGAAAATTGGTCAGTCAGAAGCGGGCTTAGAAATCGAACACCGACCAGCATGGCCGTCGCGGAGGCGATGGCAGCGAATATCCGAACGGCATCGCGAAGGCTGATGTAACGCCAGGAAAAGCGCGTGATCCCGAAGGCTGACAGAAAGGCATACTGCGAGAGCACGACGTACGGCAGCACGATCATCAGCCGTCTGAATATGACGTTGGGCACCTGCCAATCGAATCGGACGAGCATCGCCAGGACGAACGCGAGCATCAGGACGCCGATGTCGATCAGGAACTGAGACGTGCGCGTCCTGAGTCGACTCATGATCCCCCGGCTCCCATGATTGCGGTCTGATACCAGCGCCAAAATTGCAGCACACCCTCTTCGACGGTAACCGTCGGAGCGTACCCGAGGAGCTCTTTGGCCCGATCGATGTTGGCGTAGGTATATTCGATGTCCGCGGGCGGCATGGGGCTGTCGATCAGCCTCGACCGCTTGCCCGCATGCGTCTCGATGAGGCGGACGAAGTCGGCGAGAAGCATCGGCTGCCCACGACCGAGGTTGATGATTTCGTACCCCAGGGGCCGATCCGCGGCGGCGATCACGCCCTGCACGATGTCATCGACGTACGTCCAATCCCGATACATCTGGCCGTCGTTGTACAAAGGCACCTCTGCGCCGTGAAAAATGTTGTCCAACACCTTGTACGCCATCATGTCGGGCCGGCCTCGCGGGCCGTAGACAGTGAAGAACCGAAGCGCGGTGAAGTTCTGCCCGAACAGGTGAAAATAGGAATGCCCGAGCAGCTCGGCGGCCCGCTTGCTGGCCGGGTATGGAGCCAAGGGGCGATCGGCGTGATCGCTTTCGATGAATGGGATGACGGTCGTCCGGCCGTACACGGACGAGGTCGAGGCGAACACGAACGTGGGCTTACCGTGCCGCTGCGCGGCCTGAAGGAGACTGAGGGTTCCGCCGAGATTCACGTCGAAGTAGAGCTTTGGGTCTTCGATCGAGGCGCGGACGCCTGCCATGGCTGCGAGGTGGATGATCGCGTCCACATGATGTTCGGCGCAGAGCGCGTCCATCGCCTGCTCGTCACGAATGTCGGTTCGATGGAAGAGGAACTTTCGCGGTTCGGGAGCCAATTGCCGAACCTTCTCGAGGTTCGCACGCTTACGGGCCGGGTCGTAGTAGTCGTTGAGGTTGTCGACCCCGATCACCAGATCGCCGCGGCGCAACAGCGCCGACGCGGTGTTGCTCCCAATGAATCCAGCCGCGCCGGTCAATAGGATCTTCTTCATCGCCCCTCGTGGCCGTTCAGTATAGGCCCTAGTTCACCCAGATTGCTTGGTCGGACTTCACAGAGGCGACTACGATGGCCCTGTGCAGGCAATGCTACTAGCAGCAGGGCTGGGAACACGCCTCCAGCCGCTGACCGATCTCCGACCCAAGCCGATCGTGCCTGTGGCAAACCGGCCACTCGCGGGCTTTGCCATGGAACATCTCGCTCGAAGCGGGGTACGGGCTCTCGTGGCCAACACGCACCCACGGGCGGAAGAGGTGGAATCGGCCCTGAGAGCCGTCTGCCCATCCGATGTCGAGCTCCGGTTTTCCCGCGAGACGACCCTCCTCGGCACCGGTGGTGGCCTGCGAAAGGCGCGCTACTTGTTCGATGACTCACAAGCACCGGTAATCGTCATGAACGGTGACACGCTTTTCGCGCCCCAGCTGACCCGGGCCTATGCTGAACACCTCAACAGGGCCGCCGTTGCAACCATGATACTACGCCGGACTCCCGATCCGGCCCGATTCGGCGCGATCGGGATCGATGAGCAAGGCTGGGTTCGAACGCTCCTCGGTGCCCCGAGCGACGGGCGGGTCGCCGAAGCGCTCATGTTCACAGGGGTTCAGATATTGGCGCCGGAAGCGTTCTCAGCAATGCCCGAATCCGGCTGCGTCATCCGAACCGCGTATCGCCGCTGGGTCGATCGAGGCGCCCCGGTCTTGGGCCTGATCGACGAATCACCGTGGGCAGATCTCGGAACAGTGTCGGAATATCATCGCGTGAATCTCGAGCTCGCCGCAGGTTCGTTTGTCTTGCCCGGCGTGACGCCTCGAGACGGATGTATCTTAGATGAAACTATCCGACCTTCGGCATCCCTCCGGCGAAGCGTGATCGGTGCCGGGGTGACGATCGCGGAGGGGGCGGTCTTGGACCGCTGCGTCGTCTGGCCAGGCACGAGGCTCACGCGCTCGGCCTCCAACGCGGTCATCACGCCAGAGCACCAGATCGAGATCAACTGAGCCCCATCACCTTGGCGGTGATCGCTGCCCTCAATGGACTAAGAATTCCGAGGTCTTATCGGAACTACGTTATCGGGGAGATCACTGGATCCCACACGATCTCCCACAATCTTGTCCCCTCCTACCACAAGCTTCCAAACCTGGTGCATCGCCTGGTTCTTCTCCTCGCCACCGACGTGACTGTAGTGCCACGTGAGCGCCGAGCTCGAGTGCCCCGTGATCGCGCGAGTGACCTCGGCCGAAGCGACCTGCCTCAGCAAGTTGTTCGCAGAGTGACGGAGCCGGTGTGCGGCGCCTCGACGCTTCGGAAGGCCGAGCGCGTCAATCGCCTTATGGAGGATCGGAGCAAACCCGCCAGGGACGTGATGGGCGCCGCCCCGTGCTGGGAAAAGAAGCTCGTCCTCCCGATGGTCCCCGGGATCACCCAAGACCGCGGCCACGGGCGGGAGAAGCGGGACGCGTCGGACCTGGCCGGTCTTCGGCGTCGTGACGTGCCCGCGCCACACGGATTTCGAGATGATGATCTCGCCGTGCTTGAGGTCGAGGTCCCCCCAAGTCAGCGCCGCGATCTCTCCGAACCGACAGGCCGTGAACGTGAGCGTCACGAGCATGGGGTACCAGCGAGGTTCGTGTGTCTCGAACCAGGTCAAGATGGCGCCGAGCTCCTCCGGCTCGAAGTCCTTACGCGCGTCGGGTCCGGCCGAGACCTCTCGGGTTCGACCGTAGGGATCGCGCTGCAGATCCAGTTCGTAGTGAGCCGACTTGAGCAGCGTTCGAAGCACTGTTAGTCGGGAGTTGGCGGTCGCCGGGGTAACGCCCGTCTGGGCATCCCTCCAGCGAACGACGTCCGTGGGTGTGATCGCGTCGACGTAGTAGGCGCCGAGCGCCGGCAAGATGTGACAATCGAGCACCGAGGCGTAGTGCCGGCGCGTCGATGGTTTCAGTTCACGAAGCTTCGAAGTCATCCACGATTCCGCGTATTCGGCGAGTCGCAGTCGTGACGGACGCGCGCCCTGGCTGCTTTGGAGCTCGATTCTGATCTCCTCGCGAACCTGAAACGCAGCCGCCATGTTCTTCGCCTCGACCACTTTCTCCGTGTCCTTCCGTTTTCCAGTCTTTGGACAAGTACCCGTTGCTCGAACGAGGTACTTGCCGCTCTTCAATCTCTTCACTCCCGGGTAACGCATGGCTTTCTCCTTTCGGCGCCCCGGGTGCTACGTGTCGCCGGGCACTATAGCTGATCGCTCGATTCGTGAAGAACCTCTTTAGGTCGTCGATGTGAAACACGAGCCTATTTCGGGGTCCACGACCACACGGTTTCAGCTCACCCCGGTGCACAGCGGATCGGACTCCGTTCGCCGTCATGCCCAGGAAGGGCGCCACGTCCTCGACCGTGTAGATCTCGCCGTCACCGAGGGAGCCAGCCATCAGCGCGTGTTTTCCCCATGGGAAAAGCGCTTCGACCGCGCCCTCCGTGCACTGCGAATAGGTGCTCGAATCACCAACTGGAACCAAGGAATCGGGG
>JBAVOF010000038.1:0-2998 GCA_049691835.1 Polyangiales bacterium | reverse complement strand
CCTCATGACAACCGGATCGCAAACGGTCGCGTCTGAACCCGTCGAATCCACTTCACATTCCGCTACGCGCGGCGGTCGGCACCCGCATGTCTGGCGAGTCATGTTCTTCGGCATTCTAGGGGTGCTCGTCGTCGTCGTTGGCTTTCAAGCCTGGGCTCTCCGCAACCTGAGACACGAAATGACGGGGCTGCAAAAAGAGCCCCCGATGGTCGCCGGAGCGCCCGATCTGAGCCTCGATGATCCGGTCAGCTCCATGACTGCGCAATCCTGGAATGCGTTCGAAGAAATGCGCCGGATGCACGGTCTGATGAACCAAGCCTTCGACCGTTCGTTCGCTCGTCTTCGTCAGCATCCCATGATGGATTCGATCGCGGCCGAAGCGATCGTCCCGAGCATCGATCTGCGTGAAGAGCCGGACAAGTTCATCCTCAAGGCCGATGTCCCTGGTGCGACGGAAGGAAGCGTGAAAGTTGAGGTCACGGGTCAACAAGTCACCATCGAGGGCAGCCGCGAGTCCCAGCGCGAACAAGTCGATTCGAGCGGGCTGATCATTCGCCAAGAGCGTGAAACGGGCATCTTTTCGCGCTCGGTGACGCTTCCCAAACCCGTAGTCGGTGCCGACATGAAGAGCGACCTCGAGGATGGGGTGCTGACGATCACGATTCCCAAGGCGTCTCACAGCTGAGCGGTCAGCCTTCGCTCGCTGGCAGGGGTGGCGACGTCTCGAAAGGGCTGCGAGGCCAGCCGTTCGCGCGCACTCCGCCTTCCGTCGAGAGCAGATTCAGAAGGAAGACAGGATCTTGTACCCCTTGGTCGAGGCGCGTCTAGGAGCGGACTTCCTAGTCGTCATCAACCCTACCGGGCGTCCCTCTTTTCAGGGATTGGCGGTTCGACGCTGCGAGGTGTGATTGCAACCCTCGGCGAAGGAGAGCAATCGTGCGCAGCTATTTTCTCGTAACGATCATGCCCGATCTCGTCGCAGCGCTAACCGACCTGGCCAACGATCTGTCCCTCGCGTCGTCGACCGTCGACAAACACAATGGCAGCTCGACCGTTGAATCTCCGGGAGGAGGCTCACTGACCGTGGACCTGACCACGGGACGAGGGACCTTGACCGATTGCTCGGTGGAGCGATTCCGCCATCCCGATCGATACGCTCTGGCAGGCCATTGTGACGGTCAATGGGCAAACCTTCTCCGTGATGGGTGCTAGCTCCCCATACGATGGGAACTGCCCGGAAATCGATGGTGACGGCTCCATAGGGATCTACGGGAACTGCGATGACGACTCAGACTGTGCAGATGGCTTGCCCTGCATCGACTGCATCTGCATTTGATCAAACGAGACAGCTGGCTCGAACGCTGCCTATGGGCAGCTGGTCATCACCCAGCCACAGACCCGATTCTCATTGCGCGTGCAGGTGGGTCCCGCGACGGAACCATCATCACAGAGGATGCTTGGCGCGGCTGGTGCCGGAACCGGACACTCTTCTGGCGCGCACGGTGCATCGTCCGGGCAGCCAAATGGAGCACCAAGACAAGCGTCCGTCGCCATGCAGGCGAAGGTGCCCCCCTCACAGAAGCAAACATACGATTCGTGGCTCACCCCGCAGCAGGTCTCCGTGCCGTATGCGCATCGGATGTCACCCGTGCAGGGATCGTCCGGCATAGGGTCGGTGTCAGGGCATTGCGTGGGCTGGTTCGGAACGCACTCGGGTAGAGGTGGGCAGGGTGTCGTGATGCACTGGACCTGGACGAGCTCGCAATGCGTTCCGTCGTCACAGTCGAAACGATCGCAGGGATGCTCCGGACAGGAAAGGAGCGTCCAGCCACATGCCTCCTCAGCACGGCTAGCGCACACAGGTCCTGCGGTGCTGCCGTCGAAACAAACCTCGCTCGGCGCGCCAGGCGCCGGCCCGCACGCGTCGGGCGAACACTGCGTGAGGGGCGTCTGGTCCGGGTCCGTACCTTCGTCGCCATCGTTGCTGCAGCTCCCCAATAGAAGCGCACTCGAGCAACACAAAGCCATCCACCGTTGAGCCATCGCGCACTTTCACGATAGATGCCGGAATCAGTCGAGGCAAGGGAAGAGACCCTCGGGTATGCTTGTCCGTCCGGCCGCGCCTGGCTGCCGCACACCGAATCGTGTAGGGACGGGGGTGAAAGGGACTGAACTCGGCTAGCGCTCATGCGACGCACTCGCGGATTCATCGATTTGGTCTTCGACGTGGTCGAAGAGACCACCAATCTCGTCCAGCGGACGCATGATGCGGTCGTGGACCGCTCCGTGCGGCGGTTTGCACCGATCGAGCCGGCCAAGACGCCGGCCAAGCTGGTGAGCGGCGTCGAGACGGCCATCTCCAGCGGCGTGTTCGAGTCGATTCGGCTGCTCAATGGGGTAGCGCGCTTCACGGTCAATGCGGTGGCCGATGTCGCTGAGGCCGGCATCGAGCAAGCTTCGGATGCGGACGACCTCGTCCTCGCAACCCCGGTCGAATCCACTGCGGTGGGAACAGCGAGCTGGTCCGTCGATTATTTGCAGGCCTCCCTCAATGGTTTCTGGGGGGACTACCTGAGCCGAAAGAACAACCGGCTCGACCTCGGGATGACCCTGCGCCACCACGGCCGGCACCTCCCAGCGACGCCAGAAGCATTTGCGGCTGCGTTTCCCAACCCCACGAGCAAGGTCTGTGTCTTCGTGCACAGCCTGGCCGCAACCGAGTGGCTCTGGAGTCTGTCCTCGACGGAGCATTACGGCGACCCCGACGTGACCTTCGGTACGCGGCTTGCTGACGATCTCGGTTTCACGCCGATTTATCTTCGATACAACACCGGTAGGCACATTTCCGAAAACGGGCGTGCCCTGTCCAGCTTGCTGAGCGAAGTGCTCGATGCTTATCCCGTGCCGGTCGACGAGATTGTGCTCGTCGGACACAGCATGGGCGGCTTGGTCGTACGGAGTGCCGCCCATTACGCGCGCGAGCACGACGAGCCATGGG
>JBAVOF010000037.1:0-2238 GCA_049691835.1 Polyangiales bacterium | reverse complement strand
TAGAGCGTCCAGGAGCCGGGACTCGCACCGAGGTCGAGAACGCGGTGGCCCTTCTTGAATAGACCGACGCGCCGGTCGATTTCCTTCAGCTTGTAGACCGAGCGAGCAGGGTAACCCTCGCGTCGAGCGCGGCGTCCGTGATGGTCCTGACGGCGGGGGGGGGGCAGTTAACCCTCTTCTGCGGGGTCCGGTGCTTCCTTCGCGGCCTCTGTCTTCGACCGAGGCTCGGGAAGCGGCATCGTTGCCTTCTTGGTCGCGCCTTTTATCGTAACGAACCCGTTGCGCGGGCCGGGAACGCCGCCGTCTACGAGAACGATGTTCTCGTCGGAGAGCACCCTCACCACGCGAAGGTTCAGGATCGTCGACTTCTTGTTGCCGTATTGGCCCGCCATCTTCATGCCGCGAAACGTATGGCCGGGCGTCATGTTCATGCCGATGGAACCGCCGTGGCGCTTGGCCTCGTGCGTGCCGTGACCCACCGTGCCGGCGCCCGCGAAATTGTGACGCTTCATGACGCCGGTGAAACCGCTGCCCTTGCTGGTCGCGGACACATCCACGAACTGACCGTCCCGGAAGATGTCGGCAGCCCCGAGCGTCTGACCGACCTCGAAGCGCTCGAGGAGCGACGGGTCGATGCGGAATTCGCGCACGACCCGAACCGCCGCAACACCCGCCTTCTTGAAGTTGCCCGCGTCGGGCTTGCTCACGAGTTTCTCGCGGCGAGTGCCGAAGCCGAGTTGTAGGGCGGCGTAACCGTCCTTTTCGGGGGTGCGCTTGCCAACGACCACGCACGGTCCAGTCTTGATCGCAGTGACGCGTCGAACCTCACCATCGTCGAGAAAGATTTGCGTATTGCCAAGCTTGGTACCGATTAGGCCAGGATTCGTGTTCACAGGTCGTCTCCCCGGGAAAAGGGCCGCAAAGATAGTGACGCGGCGTGTCGAGTCAAGGCGGACCGGATCAGCGGCACAAGTGCGCGACTAGGCCTGCATACCGAAGACTCTGAGCGCATTGTCGAACGTGAGCTGGGCGAACGCCTCCGGGTCTTCTCCACGAAGCTCCGCAATTCTCGCTGCCGTATACGCTACATACGCGGGTTCATTGGGTTTTCCACGCTTCGGCACAGGCGCAAGGTACGGTGCATCGGTTTCGATGAGGATCGCGTCGGCGGGCTGTTTGACGGCTGCTTCCTGGACCGCGACTGCCTTGCTGAAGGTCACGATCCCGCTGAAGGAAGAGACAAACCCCAGATCGAGAGCCGACGCCGCGAAACCAGCGTCTTCGCTGAAGCAATGGATGATACCGCCCACGTCACTCGCCCGCTCATCGCGCAGGATCTGAAGCGTCCTTTCCGATGCGGATCGGGTGTGGATGATCAGGGGCTTGGCAAGCTCCTTGGCGATCGCGATCTGTTTCCGAAACGCATCCTCTTGTGCGGCGCGCGGCGAGTGGTCGTAGTGCGAATCCAGGCCGGTCTCTCCGATAGCGACCACCAACGGGTCCCCGGCCGCGTGACGAATCGCGTCGCACAACGCATCGTCGAGGTGCCTGGCGTCGTGCGGATGAACGCCAACCGTGGCGGCAATCCGGTCTGGGTACTTTCGCGCGATCTCCACCGCCGACATTACTGACGCGACGTCGCTCGCGCAACCGATCGTGGTGATGCGGCGCACTCCCGCTTCGGTAGCGCGAAGGAGGACGGCGTCGAGCTCATCGAAGAGGCGCGGATCGTCCAAGTGGCAATGGGTATCGAATAGCATCGGCGGGGTCCGTCAGGCAGATTGATTCGTTCGGCGCAATGAAGCAAGCAAGGCCTGTGCTTCGATGCTCGTCGGTGCCAGTTGCGCGAGCGTCGTCTCGTAGATGGGCCATTCGACTCTTCTGCTCTTGCGCAACGCGCGACCCAGGTCCGGCACCAGTGCGATTAGCCCCAGCTCGCCGACGAGTTGCACCGCGTATTGCCTGGCTTCGATGCGCCAGCTGCCGATGATATTTCGGATCACATCCGTTCCCTCGGGGTCGCCGATGCGCACGAGCGCGCGCGCAGCTGCCGCACGCAAGATGGGGGAGCGCCATCGATGTTTGGCGAGCCGCGCCAGGGCATCGCGCGAGTCGTGATCCTGCAAGTCGCCTAGCGCAATAGAAGCGGCGAACGCGCGCTCCGGCCGCTCGAGTGCCGACCGCAGGACGGTCGTGCCCCTCGGATCACCCAGGGCGGCCAGCGCCGCGGCCGCGGCA
>JBAVOF010000036.1:0-6683 GCA_049691835.1 Polyangiales bacterium | reverse complement strand
CGCCATGAGCGAACGGGTGAAGGGGTTTCGCTTCGCTGGCGTGCATGGCGGAGTCAAGGCGAGCGGCGCTTTGGATTTGGGGCTGGTGTTCGCCAACCAACCAGCAGTGGCCTCCGGTGTCTTCACGACCAACAGGGTTCGAGCAGCACCGGTGGTGCTCAGCGAGCGCCGTTTGAAGGGCGGGCTGTGTCAGGCTGTATTGGTCAATAGTGGAAACGCGAATGCGTGCACTGGCAAGCAGGGGCAGCGAGCGGCCCTATCGTTGACGCGCGCGGCCGCGGTGTCTCTCGGCGTCGAAAGCGCGTTGGTCGTGCCTGCCTCAACAGGCGTGATTGGGGCGCAACTCCCGAAGCAGAACATCGAGGCGGCGATTCCGACGCTAGTTGCGGATCTGTCCGAAGCCGGCGCGACGAGATTCTCCCGCGCGATCATGACGACTGACCGGGGCCCGAAGGTCGCGCGAGCCGAGGTCAAAGTAGGGACGACGACTTGCCGGGTGCTCGGCATCGCCAAGGGCGCCGGCATGATTCATCCCAACATGGCCACTACGCTCGCGTTTGTCACGACCGACGCCCCGTTGCGAAGCCCCACTCTGTCTCGGTTTCTGCGGGAAGCGACGGACCTCACGTTCAATCGTGCGACGGTGGATGGCGACACGAGCACCAACGATTCGATTTATGCCTTGGCGTCGGGCGCAGCCACGCATCGCACGATCGAGGAACGGAGCATAGCTGGGAGAAGGTTCTTTGGTGCGCTCACCGAAGTCCTCGAATCGCTCGCGAAGAAGATCGTCGCCGACGGGGAGGGCGCGGAACACCTGGTACGAATCGAGGTCGATGGGGCGCGTACGAATGGCGATGCCGTGCAGATCGCTCGCGCCATCGCGAGCTCGCAACTGGTCAAGACTGCGCTTTACGGGTGCGACCCGAACTGGGGGCGCATTCTAGCAGCGGCAGGACGATCGGGAGCGCGTTTCAACCCTGATCAGGTCTCGATGAGGATCGGCGAGGTCCCGATTTTCGATCGTGGAACGCCCATCATGACGGCAAAAACCGAGGCGAAAGCAGCGCGGGTGATGAAGCAAGCCGAGTACGCGATCGCGCTGAAGGTCGGATCCGGACGCGGCCTTGGTCATTATTGGACCTGCGACCTCGGTCACGAGTACGTTCGAATCAACGCCGATTACCGGTCGTGACTCAAACCGATGCTGCGCAAACCGATTCTCCTTTGTGTCATGTTGCTCGCGATTCACGCGACTGCTGGCGCTGACAAAGACGTCCCTCCCACCGACGAGCCACCGGCGGTCGAACCGGCGAAGCCCGAGCGCTTGTGCATCCGGGACGAGCAGTTGGAGCTCGTCGCCAGTCAATTGGCGGATCTCCAGCACATTCCACCATCGGCCGAGCTCGTTCGGACGGCTCGCGAGGCGGGCGTCGATGCGAATCCCGTCTATGCGAAATTTGGTGTCACCGGCGAGTTCGAGAGCTTCAAGGCCTGGCTCGAAGAGCTGACCAAAAGCTCCGATGCACCCCTGATCTGCGGGCGTGCCCGCTCTGGTGAGCGCATCGTCTTGGTAGCGGCCGTTCGAGCCGGCACGCTCACCCCGGTGGGCAAGAACGGGCTCCATGCCGAGGTCATTCCGGATTTCCGATATCCCTACCTAGTGGTCAGAGATGGAACCGGTTCAGCGCGGCGCATCGCCGTCGATGGTGAGGTCTCAGGAGCCACGATCACGTTGCCCATCGAATGGGGCAGGCCGCTCTTCGTGCAGCTCATCGCAACCGGGCCGAACGGGCCTCGACCCGTGGCCGAACGCTGGGTGGGAACGATTCCGAAGAACGAGCCCTCGCACGTGGACGCGGAGTCGCCTGAGGCCTGGCTGATGCAGCTCCGACGCAGGGCCGACCTGGGGTCGCTGCGGTCCAATCGCCTACTGAGCAAGGAGGCAACCAGTCATGCACAGACGGTGTGCGACTCCGGTAAGCTGGGCCACGAGCTCGATGCCGCCGGCGACCCCGAGGCGCGATTGCTCAAGCGAGGCATCGAAGCGCGGGTCGTCGGCGAGGCGGTGGCCCGCGCGGCCACCATGCGCGCTGCGTTGCATGCGATCGAAGACAGCCCCAGTCATCGTATGACGATAACCGACCCCCGTTTCACCGATGTCGGTTACGGTCAGGCCAAGGACGAGCGGGGCAGGGTCTGCGTGGTCATCCTCTTGGCGTCGTGGCCGCGCAAGGTGCCCTGAGATCAAGGTACGACGGAGACACGCTCTTTGATTCGGCTGGAAGCCGCCTGGTAGAGGACGACCAGAACCTGCGCCAGCGCCATGGCGGCAACGAGCGTCCCAACCACACCCGTGAGGATGGCTGCGATGGTCGGGCCGTCGATGCCAGTCGGCGAGCCATGCATGGGCCAGATTTCGCTAGCCACCACGAGCGTCACATGCGCGGCGTAGACGACGAGGAGCGCGACGGCCCAAACGTGGGAGCCACCCCGGGTGCTGTTGTCCATGAACGCCATCAGCGACAGGAGAGCGAGCAGCCCGAACATCATGTGCGTGACCGCGGGACCCCAGGACTGCCAATTACCCTCGAGCGTGACCAGCATCTGGTGTCCGCCCGAGACGAAAAACCAAGTGCCGAGGGCGAGGACGCCACAGCTCACCATCGTTCGGGCAATGCGGGCACCTCGGTAATATGCGCGGAAAAGCAAGCTACCGCTGAGGAGGATGGTCGCTCCGCCCAGGATCATGCCGTCAGGCGCAAGCCCCTGCAGCGTCTGCTGCCAGAGTGCGACCCCCGTGGCGACCGAGCCGATCAAGAACAACGCGATTGCGCGGCCCCCATACGACATCGGCGTGAGCGCCAGCGTTGCCATGGTGATGAGCAGCGCCAGAGAAACGACGGTCAACGGATGCGCGCCGCCCGTGATCGACGCGCCAAGCGCACCGACCACCCCGAGCACCACGGTGGTGCGTCGGAGCGCTCTTTCGCCGGGACTGGACGGTCGCATTTGTTCTCGAAGCAAGTCGGAGGCCAGGATAGGCGGGCCGGGGGGAACCAGAACGTGCGGAAGGCTCGTGTCGCGATCTGGGACGGAGACCTGCGGCGCGACGGCTTGTGGGTCTGCGGGCTTTCCCACCTCGCTGCTCTGAATTGTGCTTTCGGCTTTCGTGCGGTGAAGGGCTAGGACCGGTGCTGGCTCGCTTTGGGCCTCGCGCTCGCGAATCAACGTCGCGCTCAGGGCGGTCTCTGGAGGCTTGTCGAGCTCCGGATTCGAGAGCGACACGATTGCGAGGGCACGGGCCGATACCGCTGATGTGCTTGGGGGTGGAAACGTGCCGCGCATGCGCTCCTGCCCGCTCTGTACGGCGCTCGTCTTGGGTTCCCGCGAGATCGGCACCACGGGTTTTCCGCCAGGCACGGGCTCCCCGCATTTCCCGCAGAAAGCATCCGTTCTCAGCACTGTCCCGTCGCAGCTCTTGCACTTTGGCATTTGGTTCGGCCTATTCGATCGTTTAGATCATACGCGGGACGGCCCACGCACTTCAACCGGCGCGGTAAGGAGATGTGTGTTCATCGGTGTCCTCTTATCCCCCGTTGCGTCGACCACGACAATCGGGTGCGAGTGTATGACAGAAATGTCCTACCGATCCTGTTGTTGGTGACAAAAACACGGGTTTTTCAGCGGCTAACCGGTTGGCATCACGATTGCAATGTCCCCGTTCGCTTGCTTAAGACCCTCGCCGCGCACTTTCCAGCTTGCCCGGCATCCGCGCGGCGAAGGGTCGTCCTTAACTCCGTAGCTTGGGTTCAATCGACTTGGCTTACTTACCCTTAGCGTTCACACTCTAGCATCGATTCTTTCGTTTGAAATGGGTCACCGATTGGTGGCCCATTTTGCTTTTCGGCGCCGGGCTCAGCACAAAAGAAAACGGCCCGTCCACAGGGGCAGGCCGTTCTAGAAGGTTGTTGAGCGCTCCCTAGCCGACTTCTTGGAGAGCGTCCTTCGCCCAAAGCTTCTGTTTCTTCAATTGCTGGAGCTCCAGCTCCTCGCTCGGCGTGAGGCTCAGACGGCCATCGAGCGCTTCGACGCGCTCCGCGAGCTGAGCATGCTTCTTTTCTAGGTGCGACCTCTGCCGCTCCGGTGGAATGGTTCGAGCCTGGGGCTTGGACATGTCACCTCCGAGTTGATTGACGGGATTCACAATCTAACCAAGCCATGTACGCGCACCCGAGGCGCCCGTTTCCTCATCCTACGAATTCAGTCGGCAATGATCAATCCCACTTTGGGGGGATGTGTAGGTTACCTTGTGTACGCCCGCCCAACATGAATACTACGCCCCCAGGAGCGTTGGATACGTTGATGATCTCGAGAGTTGGGGTGACGGTTCTGGCGCTCACAGTGTTGGCGGCGGGCATGCGTGGGGAGGCCCAGGGGGGTGAACCGCTCGATCCGGCGGTGGTTGTCGGCCTCGTTCAGTCTTTCTACGACCAAACCAAGACCCTACAGGCCGAGTTTCGGCAATCCCGCTATACGCGGCTCTACGATCGTTACGATCGCGCCGAAGGGAAGGTCGTGTTCAAGAAGCCGGGCATGATGCGCTGGGACTATGCGAAGCCCAACGGTCAGGTGTTCGTTAGCGATGGGAAGAGGCTGCTGATCTACCAGCCCCCGGAGGAAGGCGAGAAGCACGGTCAGCTCATCGAGCGCGCGCTCGGAGAGGATCAGCTTCCCTCCGCCTTCTCCTTTCTGACCGGGAGCGGCAACCTCGAAAGGGACTTTGACGTTCGGTTGCTCGATCATGACGATCAGAGGTTCAAAGATGGTTACGTCCTGCAGCTCATTCCACGAAAGCCCAATGCCAACTACGAGCAATTGGTCTTCTACGTGCGAACGTTGAGCGACGGAGACAAACGGGCGGGCGTCGTGCAGCGAGTGCTCATCATCGACTCCGCAGGAAACCGCAATCGCTTCGATTTCTCCAACCTCAAGTTCAACCGGGATGTGTCCGACAAGCGCTTTTCGTACCGGCCACCCAAAGGTACCGAAAAGGTTACGCCGTAGTCGACGTCTCGGCCCGGTGTTGCGCTTGAAGCCGGCGGATCGCCTCGCGGAGCGCGACGAGATCATTTGGCGGGACCAGGCAGGCGCCCGTGTTTCGCCTCATGTGTTCGGGGATCGCGCCCACCTCGGTTGCTATGATCGGCAGGGAGCGCGCTTGGGCTTCGAAGAGCACGGTCGGCAAACCTTCCCGAGCATCGGATGGCACCACGATGGCGTCACACGCCTGAAGCAGCGCCTCTTTTCGCTCGCCCGCGACCCAGCCATCGAATGTCGCATTGACGTTCAGCTTCCGCGCTAGCGCGACGAGCCTTCGTCGCTCGGGGCCCCCACCGGCGATTCGGACGCTGACTCGTTCGTGGACGGAGGCCAGCGCGTGAAGCAGCTGATCGAGCCCCTTGAGCGGCACTAGGCGACCCAAGAAGAGCAGCGTGAAGCCGTCGATGCCGAGCCGGCGCCGAAGCTCCGAGCGGCTCTCGGTCAGCGACCGGGGTGGCTCGATCGGCATGGGGCCGATGTGTGTGGTTACGACCGAAGTACCGAGGCTCGCCATGGCGAAAAAGCGGTCGCGAAGCGGAACGCTCAGAAACCAGATCGAGGTGGCGCCCTCGACGATCTCCCGTGCCAATGCTCTGCGTCCCGGTAGCTTCGAGAGCCAGCGAATGTCGGTCGCATGGCAGATGCATAGATGCGTCCGCCCTGCTGCCGTCCTCGAGGCAACCCAGCCGCTCGGGACACACCAGGAGCTCAGCAGGGCATCACAGTCGGCAAGCTCGCGCTTCGCAACGCGGTAGAGCGCGGCGCCGAAGCACGCGGCGCCAGCCCATCTCATCGGGCGCGTGTGCAAATTGTCCGGAGCACCGCCGCCGTAGAACGTCTTCTGCGAGGCGCGCGGCCATGCGTAGGGCACCCAGCGAACGGTAATGCCAGGCCAGTGCGGGGCGGGACGCTTGCGCTGCGGCTCCGGAGCCAGCACTCGAACCGCATGTCCCGATTCGACGAGCCCGCGCGCGATGGTCAGAAGAAACGCGCCACTACAGTCACCTTCGAAGCGTGGAAAGCTGGTCGTGAGAAGGCCGACGTTCATCGCGGTCCCGCCTCATTCGACGGTGACGGTCTTGGCTAGGTTGCGTGGTTGATCGACATCGGTGCCCTTGTGGTCGGCCACACAGTAGGCATAGAGCTGCAAGGGTACCACCGTGACGAAGGGGCTAAGTGCTTCATGGGTTGGAGCGACCTCGATGAAACGATCACACAGAGCTTGTCCCTGCTTGTCGCCCGCCGTGGTCACGCCAATGATTTTTGCTTCGCGTGCGCGCGCCTCCTGCATGTTGCTCGACACGCGCTCGTAGTGCCTGTCCGCAGGCATGAGCACGATGACCGGCACGTGAGCATCCAGCAACGCGATGGGGCCATGCTTCATTTCACCGGCCGCGTAGCCCTCCGCGTGCACATAAGAGATCTCCTTTAGCTTGAGCGCGCCTTCTAGAGCGATCGGATAACTCAGACCGCGTCCGAGAAAGAGCACGTCTCGAGCTTCGGAGAAATCTCGAACGATATCCGCCACGGTTTCGTGTGTCTCTCGCAGACGCTCCTCGATCAACTGAGGGATTCTGGCG
>JBAVOF010000035.1:0-1951 GCA_049691835.1 Polyangiales bacterium | reverse complement strand
GCCAAGGTTGTGACCCTATGTCAAAGATGACATGCTGGCTTGGATGAAAGCGGAAAAACGACGTCGCCTCGAGGCCCAGGGTTGGAAGTTCGGCTCTGCCAAAGACTTCCTCGGCCTCACCGACGAGGAAGCCGAGTACATCGAGCTGCAGCTCTCCCTCGCCGCCCTGCTGAGAAAGCGCCGAGAGACCCTCGGCTACACCCAAACCGAAGTCGCCGATCTCATCGGCTCCAGCCAATCCCGCGTCGCAAAAATGGAAGCCGGCCACCCAAGCGTCTCCGTCGACCTCCTCATCCGCACGCTCCTCGCCCTCGGCGTCAACCGAAAGCAAGTGGGTAGGGCGATCGGCGCAGCCGCCTCCGCGTAACCACGAAGAACACGCCGGAAACAACAGGCCGCGGGGCCTCACCAAGGTTGATACGGCGCCAGCAGACCCGGCCAAATCAACGCGCCCCTTCGGCGCGCGCAAACGCGCAACTTCTCCCGGCGTCGGCCGATACCCCCTTGTGCCATGGCACTGTCAAGCCCGCATCCGCCGCGTAGCCTCACAGGACATCGAACCAGTCCAGATATCCGGGAGTCCCGACAACGACGGCAACGCTGTCCAGATATCCGGGAGTCGATCTCCCCAACACGCCAAAGCGCACCCGCGATGCGGCGGATGCCTACCGGCGCTGGCTCTTCAGGGTCGAATCGATGGATTGAAGCGCCCGCGAAATTTGCTCGAGGGCGCGCGTGTTGTCTTGGACGGCACGACTGGTTTCCTGCGACTTCAAGGTGCTCGCGATGTTCTCGAGCGCGCGCACGGTGTCTTGTGTGGGGTCTGTGGTGTAGGCCGTCGCGAGCGCCGGTCCGATACCCATGCCCACCGCGGCGCCGATGACGACGCCCAATGCGAGAGTGGTAAGGTCTCGTTTCATGAAGCTCCTCCTTTAGGATGAGTACCAGTCTAGCCACGGAATGCGAAGGGCGCGCAGAGTGCGATTCGCGTGATGCGATTCACGCAAACTGCAGAGCGAAGGGCGTCTCGATTTGCCACACTGAACGTCGGAGGCGCGGGATACCTCACATGGAAGCAGCCAGGCACGATTCGCTCGCGGACCAGCTCCTCGAGCTTCACGCCCTTGAAGAGGCGCGATTGGCCTCCGAAGAGGAGGCCCGGCTCGAGGCCGAGCTCGCAGCGAAGCAGCGTGCGCAGGCCGAGGCGGAACGACGGCTCGAACAAGAGGAAGAAGCCCGGCGACACGCCGAAGCGCGGGCTTTGGCCGAGGCGGAGGCCAAGCGCGAAGCCGAAGAGCGTCGTGCGTTAGAAACCCTGGAAGCCGAGCTCCGCGGGAGGCTCGAACAGGAAGCGCAGGCTCATGCGGCAGAGCTTCGGTTCGAGCTCGAGCGCGAGAGCCAAGCCAGGGTCGAAGAAGGGCTCCGAGAGGCCAAGAAGCGAACACGTTTGGCCATGGCCGCGGCAGTCGTCGTGCTGCTCGCGTCGGGCGGCATCTACGGATTGGTCTTGGGGCCTCGCATCGAGCGCCACACACTGGAAATCGAGCGCACGCGCCAAGAAGCGCAGCTGCTTCAGCGCGAAAACGAAAGCCTCGTGCGCAAGGTGCAAGACCTCGAGCACCGCCTCGAAAGCATGCAGCTCGAGCCACCAGAGCCCGCGCCCGTGCCAACACAGAGGCGGCCGCGACAAAGGCCAGAGAAGCAGCCAGAGCCGCAGCGCAACCCGCTCGAAAATCCCCCCTGCGACGAAAACGACCCACTCTGCGGAATCTAAAAGCCGGCGCTCGCAGCCACACCGGTCGCGAGACCACCAAAGTTGGTACCGCGCCAGCAGACCCAGCCAAAGCAACGCGCGCCGACGCGCAACTTCCAGCGCCGCCGGCCGATAACCAACCATGCCCAACCCACTCCTCGAACCCACCCAGAAAGGAAGGTATGCTTTGCCCATGGC
>JBAVOF010000034.1:0-3360 GCA_049691835.1 Polyangiales bacterium | reverse complement strand
GAGTACGTCTCCGATCTGGGTCCGAGCCTCCGAATCTCGGCCGCCACGGACGCCCCTGCAGGAGACGGCCACCCACTGCTTTCGAGCCTGGGCCGATTGGCGCGGGACTTTCAACAGCTCTTGCTCGGGGTGGACGAGGCTGTTCATCACGAGACTGACGTCTTCGAAACACCAGCTCGACGCGACATACTCAGCTCGCTCCAGGCGGATATCCTTGAATTTCGAGAGCCTGCACAAGACGGCTCGCGTCAAATCATGAACGTATCGGATCGATCGATCTCGATCCATGCGTGCACCGGGCCAATGCGCGAAGCACAAGTGCTTTTCGACCTGATCGACGCTGCATTGGAAGACGACTCGTCACTGCGCCCCGAGGACATCGTGGTGATGGCGCCCGACCTCGAAACGTATGCGGCTGCCTTCCGAGCGGTCTTTGGCCAAGGCGATGGGCACGGGATCCCTTACGAAGTGCACGATCGCCGGACCCGCAACGACGCCTCAATGTACGACGATTTCCTGTCCGTACTGGGGCTCCTCGACTCTCGTTTCTCGGTCCTCGACCTCGTCCGTGTGATGGATGCGGTTTCCTTGCGAACGGAATTCCGCTTCACGCAGGAAGAGCGGTCGCGTCTCACCGACTTGCTCTCGGCTGCCGGCATCCGCTGGGGCATCGACGCAGCGCATCGCAAGGAGCTAGATTTTCCCGCCGAAGAGATACACACCTGGCGCGCCGGGTTGGGAAGGCTCTTCCTAGGGTTCGCCACGGCGCCGGATGCGACCGAGGTCTTCGAAGGCTTGTTGCCCCGGGGTGAGCTGAGTATGGACGACGCGGAGCTAGTCGCACGACTCGCACGGCTTTGTGAGGTCTTATTCGAGTTCCAGCGCCACACGCGACACCCGTTGGATGTCGATACCTGGGTGAACCAACTGCAACGCCTCTTCGCTTCGCTCTTCGCCGAAGGGGACGAGGCAAGCGCCGGATTGCATATCCTTCGTGCCGTCATCGATGAGCTCGGCGAGCTCGCCCGTCGCGGTGGCTACACTGGCACGGTAACCCTCAAGACTCTGCGAAGGGAAATCGGCACCCTGTTGGAGAAAAGAGCACCGGCGGTTGGGTTCCTTCGACGGGGCGTCACGGTGACCGAGGTGGTGCCGCTGCGTTCAGTTCCGTTTCGTGTCGTCTGCCTCGTCGGAATGAGCGAGGAGTCGTTTCCGCGTGCTGACGACCGAGCGAGCTTCGATTTCACTCGGTCCGAGCACGCGCTAGGAGATCGCAACAAGCGAGACGACGATCGTCACTCGTTCCTGCAAGCGATCCTTTGCGCGCGAGACCGGCTCATCATCACCTACAGCACGCCGGCCGCGCGGCCCCGGCGCGACGCGAATCCCTCCCCAGTGGTCTGGGAGCTATGCGAGACAGCGCAACGCTACTATGAGCTTCCAGAGAACAAGCCGGTCCTCGAAGCGACGACGCACCCGTTGCACCCCTTCGATCCAAACTACTTCGACACGACCGACCTGCCCCAGAGTGGCTCGGAGCGATATCTGGAGATCGCTCGCGCCCTAGGTGAACCCGCGATCGATCCTCGACGCATTGAGCTGAGCTCGCACGCCGAAGTCACTGATGGCGAAGAGACGCTCTCCGTTGGCGAGCTGACGACCTGGTTGTGGAACCCGATTGCCGCCTTCATCGAACGGGTTCTTCGGGCCCGATTTGGCGCGACTGAGCTCTATGAGCCGACGGGTGCCCTGACCGAAATCGGAGGCTTACAGGCGTCCCAGATCGGTAACCGGGCGCTACGGGCCGGACTCCGCGATGTCGCGCTCGACGCGTATCTGACGGCAGCACCCGAATTTCCAGACGGAAACTGGGGCGAGCTGCTCAGACGGCGCTTGGCGCGGGAGATCGGTGCCGTAAACGCTCGCGCTGATGCTCTCGCCAATGCACGCGAGGCGCGCTCACGGCTCATGACGGCTCAGCTCGACGGCCTCATCGTGGAAGGACGACTCGATGGGCTGTTCACCGATCAGCGGGTCTTGAGGCGCTTCACCAAACCGGGGAGGCGTACCGAGCTGTCTGCCTGGATTGAGCATCTGCTGATGCAAACCGCGGAGCAGCGCCCGGGCAATACGCACCTCGTCCTTCGCGGGACCGAAACGCGCGCCAGTCTGGTGTCCTTCCGTCCAGTGGCGGAACCTCGCGCCCAACTGCAGGAGCTGGTCGACCTATACCGGAGCACGCGCATCGCGCCGTTGCCGTTGCTGGAGCAATCATCTCGCTCGTTGGTGGAGGCGCTCGAAAGAGGCGCGCGGGAGAACGCGGTCTCGGCCGCACGGACCCAGGTCTGCAAGCAACGCGAACGCAACGCGTACCTGGACTACGCGCTGGGCCCAGGGGACCCGTTCCTCGACTCGCACTGGCGGGAGGCGTTCGAGCGCGCTGCCCGCCAGGTCTACGAGCCGCTCTTACGTCACAGGAGCGAGGGATGAGCACGATGCCCCCTCAGCTGATCCCACTCGATGCGCCTGCGCTGGTACAGGCCAGCGCGGGAACGGGCAAGACATACGCGATCACGACGTACTTCGTGCGTGCCATCCTGGAGCGGGACCTCCGACCGGAGGAGATCCTGGTCGTCACGTACACCAAAGCCGCCACGGCAGAGCTTCGAGTGCGCATTCGCGAGCGAATCGTGACCGCGATCGCCCTGCTCGACCGGGCGAGTGGCGAGGCAGATGTGCTCCATGAAGTCGTCGCGGCATCCGTTGCGCGCGACGGCCGGCACGAAACCGAGGCCCGTCTCAGGGATGCGCTCGGGCAGATGGATCGGGCATCGATCCTGACAATCCACGGCTTTTGCCAGCGCATGCTTCAGGACTATCCGCTCTTGTTCGGGATCGACTTCGACTTCGAAATCAACGAAGACCCTGCCTCGATGTATTCCGAGTTGGCCGTCGACTTCTGGACGACGGACCTCTACCACGCCCCCGATTGGCTGTTGCGAGCGCTACGGCACGGAGGCATCAGCCCTAGCCAACTCGCCCGGCTGGCGACGGTGACCCTCATGCCGGGAGTAGAGATCCTCGGTCCTCCTCCCTGCAGCGTCTCGGACAACGAGCTGCAAGACTGGTTGGAACGCGAGCAGGAGGCGAGCGAGCTTTGGAAGCTGCACCGAAATGACCTCGCCAAGGTCCTTCTGACCGATGAGGGCCTAAACCGGACCAATTATCCACGGGCGAGCATCGAGAAAACATGGATCCCCGCTCTGGACGATTTCTTCGCGAAGCGGGGTTTTAGGTTTCCGCCTGACTTCTTTGCGAAGCTGGCTCAAGGAGGCATGACGACACGGAAAGGGTGCCAGG
>JBAVOF010000033.1:0-2563 GCA_049691835.1 Polyangiales bacterium | reverse complement strand
ACCATGACCCACGCGCTCATGTTTGGCAGCGTCGCCATTGACATGATTCCACAGGCTATGTGCCAGGTAGACAGCGACCAACGCGACATCCGACGCCCGCAGGGTAGTGCGTGCGACGTGGGGGCGTTTGAGTTGACCGGCTGGGGCGTCGCCGAGCGCATCAGCGACGTCGGCGATGCTTCGTCCCCCAAAGTCGCCGTCGACGCAGACGGCAATTCGCTCGCGGTCTGGTCCCAAGACGACGGTCTTGGGGGGTACACCATTTGGGCCAACCGGTTCACCCCTGCCGCCGGCTGGGGCGTCGCCGAACGCATCGGGACTGCCAATTATTATCCGGAGTCCGCGCCGGAGGTCGCGATGGACCCTGATGGTAACGCCCTCGCGGTTTGGTCCGAATCGGGCAGCATCTGGGCTGACCGCTTCATGCCGGCCACCGGTTGGGACGTCGCGGTACGCATCGGCGGAACCGGAAGGCTCAATGCCTTTGACGCTCAAGTCGCCGTCGATCCAAACGGCGATGCCCTCGCGGTCTGGACCCAATATAACGACGTGGACTCGCCGCCCCAGATCTGGGCCAATCGGTTCATGGCCGCCACCGGATGGGATGTGGCCGAGCCCATCAGTGACGCGGGCAGTGTCTCCTACCCTCAAGTCGCCGTCGACCCCAACGGCAATGCCTTTGCCGTGTGGGCCAAATACACCGCGGCAGGGTACACCATCTGGGTCAACGGCTTCACGGCGGCCGCGGGCTGGGGCGTCGACGAGGCCATCGGGACCGGCAGTTATCCATCGCCTGCGCCTCAGGTTGCGACGGATCCGAACGGCAATGCCCTCGCAGTTTGGATCGGATACAACGACATCGGAGACCAAGACGTCTGGGCCAACCGCTTCACGACGGTCACTGGCTGGGGCGTGGCCGAACGTATCAGCCGCGCGGTCCACTATGCGGCTTCGCCACAGGTCGCCGTCGACCCCAGCGGTAGTGCGCTTGTGGTTTGGGAGGAATGGCGCGCGACCGGCTCCACCATCGCAGCCAACCGCTATATGCCGGCCACGGGCTGGGGCGCGGCCGGGCGCATCGCGATCGACGAGGCAAGCTATGCCTATTCGCCAATGGTCGCGATCGATCCCAGTGGCAATGCCTTCGCAGCCTGGTCTCAATCGGGCAGCATCTGGGTTGACCGCTTCATGCCAGACACAGGCTGGCGCGCTCCCGTACCCATCACGACCGGTGACGCGGGCTATGTCTATCCTCCACAGGTCGCGTTCGACGCCGACGGCAATGCCCTCGCGGTCTGGTCCCAGTCTGGCAGCATCTGGGTCACGCGCTTCACAGGAAACCGCTAAGCATATCGGTTGGCACCAAGGGTGGTTGGGTAGCGATCGACCGGAGCCTTTCCGGGTCGGAGAAGGTATCATGCCGAAGCTCAAAGACATGACGTGCTTAGTTTCGCGTTGGGCTCTCGTGCTCGGATTGCTCGTCGTTCCGATCGTCGGATGCAGCGATCTGAGCGGCGATGAGGGTACCGGCGGGACTGCGGGTACGGGTGGCGCCGGCGGCATGGGAGGCACTGGGGCCCTGGGCGGCACAGGCGGGACGCCTGTGCCCGAGACGTGGACGATGTTCATTGGATTCGTCTCGAACAATCCGGCCGATCCACCGCTCGAAGGCGTTGAGGTTTGCGCGGAGTACGAGGACGCCACCAAGCGCTGCGAGACGAGCGATGCAGCTGGCAGGGCCACGCTCGAGGTGCGGACCAACACGCCGTTCACGCTCACAGTCGAACGGCAAGGCTACGGCTCACAGATCTTTGGGTGGACAATCGGCGAACACCAGTATGGCGCAAGTTGGTATCCCAGCGAGCCGATTAGCAATTTCGTGCTGTGGCCCGATGCGCAACTCGCGGCCATCGCCGCGGAGCTCGAGACCCCATATCCGTTGCTAGAGGACGGGATGGTTGGGCTGACGTGCTGCGCCGAAGAAGAGGTCGTCCTCGCAGGGGTGACATTCACCCCGGTGGGACCGACCATCGATGAAGTCGGCGACGCGTACTACGCCACCGCGCCGCCGGATCAGTACAGCCTCGGCCTCGTCGAAACACCGGCTGCCTTCCTTCGGCCCTCGGCCATGCCTCTCTTGGAGGGCGGCTTCACCAAGGTTGCCCCCGGAGTACAGCAGTTCGAGATCAGTGGCGCGGTCGGCAACTGCCGCGGCGGAGGCTGGCCCAGCGACACGGCGAACCGCATCCGGGTTCCCGTGCGCGCCGGTTTCATCACCCGCGGCTACTTCAACTGCAGTGCGCCCTAGGGGCCGCGCTTCCACCGCGCGAGCATTGTCGCCACCCGACAGTGATTGTTGACGGCCGACGACAATCGGGCGTGTCGCGCAGGGTCCGACCGCGAAACCATTGGGCGTTTTGCTTGGCGCGAAGCGTGCGTTGCTAGTGGTCGAGCGGAGCGATTCCGCCAAGGAGAAGGTGTCATGCGGACGAATCGGGATGTGACGTGCGTGTCCTGGCGGTGGGTCTGCGTGCTAGGGCTCCTCGTTGTTGCGGTCGTCGGC
>JBAVOF010000032.1:0-4494 GCA_049691835.1 Polyangiales bacterium | reverse complement strand
GCCCTGAGCTGGTCTCCTCCGAAGCTGCACCCAACTTCCGAGAGGCGTGCCGAAGCGCCGCGACCCTCTCACATCGAAATATCGCGCGAGTTTTTGGTGTTGGCCGCACTCCCAGGGGCGAGCATTTCATCGCGGGTGAATGGATCGACGGGGCTCGGCTCTCGGATTTCATCGAGAGGCGAGACCGCGACGGCGACCCGATTTCGCTCCGGGGCATCTACAACGTCGTTGCACACCTCTGCAGTGCGCTCAGCTACGCGCATGAAAAGGGACCTCACGGGACCCTTCGCCCCAGCATCGTTTGGGTCACTCGCGGCGGACGGGTGAAGATCCGTGACTTCGGGGTGGGTCGTGTCTTGCTCGATTCGGTAGGCACCAGCGCGTTCAATGAAAAGGAGCATGCGTGCTTGTCCCCCGAGGTGATTCGTGGCGAGCCGGCGACGCCGCGCAGCGATGTGTTCGGGATCGGAGCCATACTCTATGAGCTTCTGACCAAGCGCCCCCCAGGATCTGATTTCGTCGCACCCTCACACGTGCGGGACGACATCCCACCGGAGCTAGACGGGATTTTGTTCCAGTGTCTCGCCGCCGATCCAAAGGATCGCCTTGATTCCCCGGAGGCGGTGCGCAACGCGCTGCTACCGTTCGTCACGGAGGCGAATTCGATTCCGCCGCCCGCGAACGCGGAGCTGAGCGTAGAGATCGATCTCGGCTCAGTGTTGCCGCCGGCGGATCTGGACATCCCGGCGATGTTAGGCGTGCCCCGCCCACCGCGCCCACCGCTCGCACCACCACCGCCGCGGACTCGCGGGCTCGCAAGCCTGATAGAAGAGCTTTCGGCGGACACGAAGCAGCGGTGGATGGTCGCGCGCGACAAGATGGATCACGGACCGTTCAACGCCCGTGAGCTGATCGAACGCCTCAACGTCGGTGGATTTTGCGGCGACGACCTCACGTGCAATATCGAAACGGGGGAACGCAAACCATTCCGCGAGTGGCCGGAGTTCCGCGAGTTCATCTTGCAGCGAGAGCATCAGGACACGGAGGCCGCCGAGCGAGCAGCCCGCAACAATGCACGCCGGTCAGAGAAGCGCTCGTCCGCGATGAAGTGGCTGATCGCGGCCTCGCTCATCGGCCTGACCGTGATCTCGGTGGGCGGCTTCCTGCTGTCTCGTTCGAGTGACATGCGCGAAGCGTCGTCGACCGAGCTGGACGACCTCTTCAAACTGGGCAAGATCGGCACCGGCGAAGCAGGGCTTCTGCCCGACCAACCCGTCCGCACGCGCAAGCGCGGCGCCAAGGCCGCGCCTGCGAAGCACGCCACCGGGTTTGGCAGCTATGACGATGCGATGAGCCAGGCCATGGAGATCGGCGACGCTTCGCAGGGCGGCGGCGAGGGTAGGCTCACGGGCGCTCAGGTCGCTTCCGTGATGAATCGCAACTTGAATCGATTCTATGGCAAGTGCGTAGCTCCGGAACTCAAAAGCGGGGGCAAGCCAGGGAACGTCAAAGTCGACCTGGCGATCGCGGGCGACGGCTCTGTGATGGGTGCTACCATTCACGGCGGCAGCGCCGGGTTCCAAGGCTGCATGGGCCAGGAGATCAGATCCGTCCGTTTCCCGACGTTCGGAGCACCACGCATGGGCGCCCGGTACTCCTTCACCGTCAACTAGAGCGGTGCTCCCGGACCCGGCGGAGCGCGTCTCAGCGAGGCTTGCCTGGCCTCAGGCCCCACGCCTCGGTGGCCGCTATTGTTTCAGTCCTGCCGCCACCTGAGGGAGCTTTGCGAAGTTGTCCTTGTCCGCGGCCTTGTCTAGTGCGTCTGAGGCGCTCACCGCGCCCTCGGCGACCAGCCTGCCCAGCACCGCGTCGATGCTTTGCATGCCAAAGCTTCCTCCGCCTTGAATGAGGCTCTGGAGCATCGAAGTCTTGGATTCGCGAATCGCGGATGCGACGCCGGGAGTTCCGATCAGGATCTCCTGAGCTGCCACCCGGCCGCTCCCATCGGCCTTTCGTAGGAGCTGCTGTGCGACGATGCCTGCAAGTGAGTCCGCGAGCATGCCTCGGATTTGTGGTTGCTGGCTCGCTGGAAACGCGTTGACGAATCGGTCGATCGTCGCTGGCGCAGAGTTGGTATGGACGGTGGCGAAGATCAAGATACCGAAGCTCGCGAGCTGAAGCGCCAGCTTCATCGTTTCACGGTCACGAAGCTCCCCTACGAGGATGACGTCGGCGTTCTCGCGACCGGCACTCCGAATGGCATCGGCGAAGCTCGGCGTATGAACCCCGACCTCCCGATGCGTGATCTGGCACTTGCGGGGCCGGTGAACGAACTCGACCGGATCTTCGATCGTGAGAATGTGCGCCTCGCGTGTTCGATTGATGTGGTCGAGCATCCCGGCGAGAGTCGTGCTCTTGCCGCTGCCGGTGGGTCCAGTGACCAAGATCAAGCCTGCCCTTCGATCGGCAAGCTTGACTACGGCAGCCGGAAGGCTCAGCTGCACTGCACTGAGGATCTCGCTTGGGATCGTTCGAAAAACCGCGCCGGGTCCGCTGGTCTTGTACAGGTAGTTGGCGCGGAATCGAGCCTTGTCCTGGTACCCGTATGCGAAATCCAGATCGTGATACGCGTGAAAATGCGCTCGTTGGTCCTCGTCAAGTAGCTCATCCATGAGCTGCTGGACGGTCGAGCGCTCCAACGGTCGCGCCTCGACCGCAACGAGCTCTCCCTTGAGCCTTATCGTCGCCGGATGCCCAACCGAAAGATGAAGATCTGAGCCACCTTTGGCGAGCAAGATGTCGAAATAGCGTTCGAGTGCTGGCATGAGTCAGCTCTCCTTCTTGGACAAAGGGCTTCGCACGCCGACTTTGCGCCCTGCCCCAGCGTCCCGTGGGGACGCGGGTCGGCCGTCGCCGGAAGGCGCCTGCCCGATCAGACGCGGATCGTTGGCGAACGTCTTGGCGGTCTCGGCGGTGATCACACCGGAACCGAGCAATGCGTTCAGGGAATCCTCGATGCGAATCATCCCGAAGCCACGACCACGCTGCAAGAGGCTCGGAAGCTGGAACAACTTGTCATCGCGAATGAGGCTCCAAAGGGCCATACCGCCGGTCAACAACTCGACCGCGACGACCTGGCCGCTGCGGTCGCTACGCGGCACCAGACGTTGACTCACGACGAACTTCAACGCACCTGCGAGCGTGGCGCGCACCTGCGACTGGTCGTCCGGCGGAAACATGTCGATCAAACGATCGATCGCGGTTGCGCCCGACGGCGTGCTCATCGTCGCGAAGACCAAGTGCCCAGTCTCGGCGGCCTCCAGCGCTTTCTCCACCGTCTCGCGATCGCGAAGCTCTCCGATCGCGATTACGTCTGGATCTTCACGCAGCGACCCCTTGAGCGCGCTATGAAAGCTCATGGTATGCGAGCCCACCTCGCGCTGCGAGACGATTGCTTTCCTGATCGGGTGAATGATCTCGACTGGATCCTCGATGGTGATGATGTGCACCGCTCGCTCGGCATTGAAAAGGTCGACCAATGCAGCCAGGGTGGTGCTCTTTCCGGCACCACTGGGCCCAGACACCACGACGAGCCCCTGATGGTATTCGAGCATCTGCCGCAGCTCCTTGGGCAGACCCAAGGAGCTCAGCGTCGGGGGCTCGGCCATGATCAATCGAAAGGATCCTTTGACGCCCGTGCGTTGTTTGCTCACGTTCACCCTGAGCCGGCCGGCCCCTTCGACCTCACAGGCAAAGTCTGCGTAGCCGAGCTCGTCGAACTGGGCTGTGCTGCGCTGGTCGAGCAGCGGCATCACCAGTGACTTCACGTGTTCGTCGCCGAGCGGTTGACCCCGCGGGATCAAGTAACCGTTTTCACGAAATCGCGCCGGCTCACCCGACATGAGGTGCACGTCACTGGCAGACGCGACGCGCGCCTCGGTTAGGAGCCTGCGCAGCGCGGCGGATCCCTGAGCGGTGCCGCTGCCCGGGGCGAAGGGTCGCACCGGCGAGGCCTCTGGGGACGGTCGATACGAGCGTCTGGGCCTCGATCTCGGAATCTCGGCAACGAGGTCAGCGGACAGGGGCGGCGACGAGGGCGCCTCGGGTTCCGGTTCGGCCTCCTCGCGCACCGGGGCCGCTTGCTCATGGATCGGCCGGATCGCCGCCTCGGGGGGAACCGTGTCCCGGTCCTCACGACGGACGCGGAGCAGGAGCATCTGTCCGGAGCGGGCGATCGTGGCCACGTAGTCGACCCCGTTGATCCGAGTTGGAGTCGGTGCGGTCGAACCATCTGCTGCAGGCACCAGTTTCTGCAGCGGCGTATCCGTCATCAGCGTGAGAATGTGCTTTGCGCTGAGCGGCTCTCGCGTAACCGGGCGGAGCTCGCCCTTCTTCTTGGCGGCAGCGGTCGCGCCGCTCTGAAATACGATCTCGGTGACGTCGCCTCTGTCGAGGTACTGAAGAAATCTTTCGAGCTGTCCCACACTTCCAATA
>JBAVOF010000031.1:0-4815 GCA_049691835.1 Polyangiales bacterium | reverse complement strand
GGCGTCGGTTGCGTCGGCATGGGCGGAGGCTGATACGGCGCAACCGTGGAGAGCACGGTTCGGAAGAGCACGTCCGGGCTCGTGGCCGGAGAGGTGGCCTGAATTCCGCTCGAGCGTTCGATCCACGAGAGCCCGTCGCCCACGTGCATCGATTTCAGTAGATATGGGTCTCCCGCCCCGTAGAAGCCGGACCAGTTTGCCAAGACCTGGTCGATCGTCGGAACGAACAAAGCTGGGTTGTCGCGATGATTGGCGCGCTCGTAGTTGCCTAGCTGACCCGCAGTGCTGTGCCCGATGTGCGTGGCGACGTCTAAGCCTCGAATCACCATCATCTTGTCTGCCAGGCTCTGGGGCATCGAGCCCGCGGGGCAGGCGAGCACTCTGGAGAGTGCCACCTGACCACCGGAAGCGCTGGCTGCCAGCCGCCCCCATCGGATCGGGTGATCTGCGTATAGTGCGTAGGAATTCGTGAGCGTGGATTCCGCGGGGTACATGTTCTCGGGCCAGACCCCGCCGTGCATCGTGAGAAACGCAACGAAGAACCTCGAGTCCGGCGCCTGCGCGCGCGCGCTCCTCGGGGCAAGCGACTGCAGAAACGGAATGGAAAGAACGGCTCCGCCCGTACCTAACAAGAAATGGCGGCGACCCAGTTGTCGGACGGGCATTACGATTGGTCTCCTCTCAGACGCTGCTTGAACGCAGGTAGGAAAGCGATTCGCTTGAATACGTCGGCAAGCGCTGCATTGCTCGCGAGCTCCTCGCTCAGCGCTTCGATGGTTTCCGGATCTCCCCCGTTCGACGGATCGGCAGACAAACCCAGGGTGAACCTCACGTAGTGGCGCGCGAAGCAGCTTTGGAGCTTTCCGCTGCCGAGGAGCTCTTCGACGAGCTCGGCCAACCCCGACACGGTGCGCACATCCGAGCTGTCGTCGATGAAGGGCATCGCGACGACATCCACGGGAAGCATCGATACAGCTCCCTCGGTGTCGATGATCATCTCCTGGTTTCGTTCTCGACCAAGCGAGTCGAACGCTTCGAGGGGGAAACCAAGCCCGTTGATGAACTGATGACAACCACTGCAAGACCCGGGGCTGGTGAGCGCTTCGATGCGTTCACGCGTGGTTATTCGGCTGGTCACCTCGTTCGGCGCTCCGTCTACGGCAGCCGGGGGCAACCCCAACTCATCACAGAGAAAGTCCTCACGGATGCGAACGCCCCGCAGAATCGGATGAGTATAGACGGTCGCGGCGGAAAGGAGCGCAGCCCTCCCAAGCAGACCGAGGCGCTCCGGAGACGGAAACTCGATCAAGGACTCTGCACCATCCCAAGGCGGAACCTCGTAAATGGCAGCGAGGTCTTCAGTTCGGGCGAAGGAGGCGCTGCTGGTGAAGAGGTCGGTGAAGGTGCCGTTTTGACGGTAGTACTCGGTCATCGCGAGCACCTCTTCGATCATGTTGTTCCGCAGCTCCGGGGACACGTCATAGCCCTCGATGAAAGCCGTCTTTTGAGCTGACCCGCCCGATACCCCACCAAAGGGATCGCCAGTTCGATATAGCGACAGCCACTCGTAGAAAAACGCCTCGAAGGTCCCGCGCGTTCGCTCGTCACCGTAGACGCGCTCGACCTGGGCAGCGTAACCGGCATCGGTGAGTAGAGAGCCATCGATCGCAGCATCGAAGAGCTCGTCGTCAGGCATCGAATTCCAGAAGTGATAGGAGAGTCGCGATGCCAGCTCGAAGGCGTCGAGCTCATAGAGGCCGTCTTCGATCTCGGTTCCTTCAGTCTCGACCGAGTAGAGGAAGTTCGGTGAAGCGAGAAACGCGATCAGAAGGTCACGGAGCGCCGCTGGCGTCGCCTCGTAGTCGCGTCCGTCGTCAGCGTAGATCGAATCGAGGAAGAAACCTCGCTCATCATCGGTGAGCGGGCGGCGCATCGCCCAGAGGCCGAACGAGTCGATGAAGGCGCCCACGCATGCCGAATGGTCATCGGTCGCCTCATCGATGCAGCCGCCGAAAAGTGCGGTCCGACGAAAGTCGTCTTGGACTATCGCGTCTGCCGCAGTGGTGGCGACGTCGTAGTAGCCGCGCACGTGCAGCTCGCCGACGTTCTGCGACATGCGACTAAACGTCGATCCGACGAGCTCACCCACGTCGAGATCGGCGGGATCATCGGGAATGATCCCATACACGGGCTCGATGGCGTCGAGGACGGGGCTCGCATCGGCGCCGAGGAAGCGGGTGAGAAGGTCTTCGACGGTTCTGCGGTGCTGCTCCTTGGTTAGCCGGTGCAGCGAAGCCTGGCTGGCAAAGCCCTGCGAGGCGCCAACGGCGGGCCGCTCGTCGGGGCTTCTCGGGAGCCCAGAGCCGCCCCCGATGACCCCGTCGCAAGCAAAAAGAAACACGCCCAAAAGGCTGATTAGAATTCTTCTGCCCACTCATCCCCCTAGGCTTCTTATTGATCCTTAAGGGTGTAGGTGTCTAGGGTTCGCGACAGTTGATTACATTTTTTCTAATCTCTTAGGGTTACTTCCTTCGAGGCCCGAACGAAGCGTTTCGGCAAGAAGTCGCACCGACGCGCCAAGAACCGCCTCAGAATGGGTGTCCGCCGAGAAAAAGGATGCGATCGCCTTTTTCTAGGCCGCGTGATCAGTATTTTGTCATCCATGAGCGGATCGAGCGTGGGGGTCGTTCTGATCGGCCGAAACGAGGGCGAGCGATTGGTGCGTGCGCTCGAGTCGGTTTCTGACGGCTCGAGGCCCCTGGTGTATGTGGACTCCGGGTCGACCGACGGGAGTTGCGAACGCGCGGCGGAGCGCAGCGCGGCAGTGGTGGCGCTCGACATGTCGCTGCCGTTTACCGCAGCGCGAGCCCGCAACGCGGGATTCGAGCGCTTGATGGAGGAGCATCCTGAAACGAGGTACGTGCAGTTCGTCGATGGGGATTGCGAGGTCGATTCGAAATGGATCGAAACCGCCGCAACCGAGCTCGACAACGACCCCGAGGTGGGCGCGATCTGTGGGTATTTGAAGGAGCGGCACCCCGAGCACTCGATCTACAACAAGATTTGCGACGTCGAGTGGCACCTAGGTCCCGTCGGACCAACGACTAACTTTGGCGGTAACGTGATGATACGCGTGGATGCTCTCGAGAAAGTGGGCGGATGGAATCCAGCGGTCATCGCCGCGGAGGATGACGAGCTCGCGGTGCGCCTCCGAAAACAGGGCTGGAAGCTGATTCGTCTCGACTACGAAAGCATGATTCACGATGTGGACATGCATCATGCGTGGCAATGGTGGCGGCGGGCAAAGCGCGCTGGGTATGCCTACGCGCAGGTATCGGGACTCCATGGTGCGACTACGCCCGAGCGCAAATTCGTCCACGAGAAGCGGCGGGCCCTGTTGTGGGGCCTCGCCGTGCCAGCGGGGGCGCTGCTGATGGCCCCAGTCACGCTCGGCATCTCCTGCCTTGCGCTCACCCGCTACCCGGCGGTCGGTGCACGCATCGCCTTGCAAACACGCAGACGAGGTTTCCCTTGGGGCCATTCGCTAGCCTGGGGTGCTTCCTGTGCACTTTCTTCTTTTCCCGAAGCGGCAGGAGTCGCGAAATTTTACTTGGATGCTTTGCAAGATCGCACGCCCGAGATCATCGAGCACAAGAGGACTGAATGACAGACACGCCAATCACCGCTGCGATCGTCGGCGCGGGGTACATCGCGAAATTCCACGTGGACGCCGCGAGAGGCGTCCCAGGAGTCACAGTCCGTGCGGTTTGCGATCTCAACCTCGAGCGCGCGCAGCGGTTTGCGCAAGCTGCCGGACTCGAGGCCGCGTACTCGAGCGTAGAGGCGCTTCTCGAGACTGAACAGGTCGACGTCCTCCACGTCCTGACTCCGCCGCATCTGCATGCCGACCCCGTAGAGAAGGCGCTGCGAGCGGGCGTCGATGTGCTCGTCGAGAAGCCGATGGCGCACTCCTCGGCGCTCTGTCGCAAGCTAGCTGACCTCGCCAACGAACACGGTCGCGCCTTGGGGGTCAGTCACAATTTTCTCTACTACGAAGCCTACACGCGCCTGGTATCAGACCTTCGACAAGGGCGCCTGGGGCACATCGATCAAGTCGACATCGTTTGGAACAAAGAGCTCGGGCAGCTTTCCGGCGGCCCGTTTGGCGCCTGGATGCTTCAGGCCCCGCAGCACATCTTGTTCGAGGTGGCGCCGCATTCCTTCGCACACTGCCACCACTTGATCGGTCCTCTGGACTCGGTCGAAGCGCGTCCCTTCGATTCAGTCACCCTACCCGGGGGGCTCCGTTTCTTTCGCCGCTGGGAGATCATGGGCTGGGCGGGGAACACCAGCGTCCGGATTCGATTCTCTTTCATCGAGGGTTATCCGGAACACTACATTCACCTCCGGGGTAGCGTTGCTTCCGCCTCGGTCGATTTCGAACGTAGTACATACGTCGTCCATGAGCACACGCCACACCTGCTAGACGTCGACCGATACATCGATGTCACTTCGTCCGCCAAAGACACGGTTGCACAGGCGACCGGCACGCTGGCCAGGTTCGTTCTTGCGAAGGCGGGTGTGAAGAAGGTCGAGGGCGAGCCCTTCGGACGCAGCATCGTCGGATCCGTGCGTGCATTCTACGACTCGCGTGGCGGCGTCATCGACGAAGGTGTCAGTCCGCAGATGGGACAGGCCGCGGTCGAGCTGGCCGAAAGGGTCGCGAAAGCAGCCGACTTGCGGGTTTCGAAAGTCATCGAACCTCGGGGAACCACGGTGCCTCCGACTGTCCGACACAAGCCGACGGTCCTGGTC
>JBAVOF010000030.1:0-9561 GCA_049691835.1 Polyangiales bacterium | reverse complement strand
GCTTGGCGATCAAGGGGTCATAGTGGCGCGGGACGCGCCCGCCGCCGTAGACGCCGCTATCCACCCGCACGCCGGTTCCACCCGCCATGTGAAGCTCGGTGATCACCCCCGGAGATGGAGCGAACGTGACCGGATCTTCGGCGTTGATGCGGCATTCGATGGCATGACCGCGTGGTGTGAGCGGGTACGCAGGCAGCTCCAGCGGCTGCCCGTCCGCGATGCGAATCTGCTCCGCTACCAGGTCTACCCCCATGACGAGCTCGGTGACTGGATGTTCCACTTGGATGCGCGGGTTCATCTCGAGGAACGTCAGCTCGCCGCGCTCATCGAGCAGGAACTCTAGCGTTCCGGCCGATTGGTAGCCCACATCCAACATCGCACGCCGAATCGTGGCCGACATGTCGTCCCGCAGCTCGTCGGACAGCGCAACACTTGGTGCTTCTTCCAGAATCTTCTGGTGACGCCGTTGGATCGAGCACTCGCGTTCGCCAAGCACTTGGATGTTGCCATGCTTGTCACCGAGGATCTGGAATTCGATGTGCCTGGGCCGCTCGAGAAACTTTTCGAAGTACAGGGCGTCGTTTCCGAACGCCGCACGCGACTCCGCTCGGGCGATCTCGAACACCGTGCGAAGCTCCTCTTTCGAATAAAGGACGTGCATCCCTCGTCCGCCGCCGCCGCCCGAAGCCTTCAGTAATACCGGGAAGCCCAGGGCCTCCGCCTTTCGCACGGCATCGTCCACGTCCTCGACGATTCCCGTGCCTTGCAGAATCGGCAGGCCGAGCGAGCTCGCGAGCGCCCGCGCGCTGACCTTGTCGCCCCACTGTCGCATCTGTTCGGGAAGCGGTCCGATGAACTGCAGCCCACATTGGGCACATGTCTCCGCGAACTCCGGGTTCTCCGACAAGAAGCCGTAGCCGGGATGCACCGCATCGGCGCCGGTGATCTCCGCGGCAGCAATGATGGCGGGAATGTGCAAGTAGCTCCGACTTGGATCGGCGGGACCGATGCAGATCGCCTCATCGGCAAGCCGGGTGTGCAAGGCGTCGGCATCGGCCTGGCTATGGACGGCCACGGTGCCGAGTCCGAGCTCACGACACGAGCGGATGACCCGAAGTGCGATTTCCCCTCGGTTCGCGATGAGGACTTTCCCGAACACGGTTCAACCGATCTCGATCCGAAAGAGCCGGTCCCCGTATTCCACGGGCTTGCCGTCTTCGACGAGGATTTCGACGATGGTCCCCGACGACTCGGCTTCGATCTCGTTCATCAGCTTCATCGCTTCCACGATGCAAAGCACTTGACCCGGCGCAATCGCGTCTCCGACATCGACGAAGGGATCGCTTTCCGGTGAGGGGGCTCTGTAGAACGTCCCAACGAACGGCGAGGTCACGTAGCTGCCATCCTCGTCGGGCGTAACCGATACCTCGGGGGGATGCGTGGAGCCCCGGGCTCCCGGCGGCGGCGCTGACTGCGCTACCGCTGCGCTGAGCACGGGCGCAGGATCGCGCCGCACACGAATGCGATCGTCGTCGTGCTCGACTTCGATTTCGGTGAGATTCGATTCGTCGAGTATTCGAATCAGCTCGCGCAGTTGATCTAGATCCAGCTTCATTGTGTTTCCCACCGGCGTTGGAATTAGCCGGCAGCGTTCAGATAGTCGATGAGCCCCCGCAGGCCAAGCGCATAGCTGTTCTGTCCGAAGCCGACGACAGAACCAATACAAACAGCGGCGGTGACGGACTGATGACGAAACGATTCACGGGCCTGTGTATTGGAGATGTGCACTTCGACGGTTGGCAAACCCGCGGCGGCGATGGCATCGCGCAACGACACGGACGTGTGGGTGAGGCCGCCCGGATTGATCACGACGCCATCGAAAGAGCTCCGGGCGTCATGAAGCCAGTCGATCAGTTGTCCCTCCTGATTCGACTGCCGGCATTCGACGGTCACGCCAAGATCCCTCGACAAGTCCTCCAGACCCCGTTCGATGTCGAGCAGGGTGGTCGAGCCGTACACATCGGGTTCGCGGGTGCCCAGCAAGTTCAGGTTCGGGCCATTGAGCACGAGGACCCTTTTCGCTGCAGCCGCCATGGCTTAGAGGTTTTCGATCAACTTGGGCGCGCTGGTCCGGAGTAGATATCGCGCCTTGCCCACGTTTCCTCCAGGTGCGATGGCGAGAGCGACGAAGTACTCGTCGGAGAGCATACGAACGATAGTCGTCAACCGCTCGGTCTGGACCGAGACCTCCCTGGTCGTCCCGGCGTCGAGCATTTCGGCGGCACGTTGCGCGCCCTTGAGCAGTACACTGTATTCCATACCGACCGATTCGATGTCGAAGGGTCCATCACCCTTCGAGTATTGATCGATCGCGATGCCGTCCGACGCCATAAGTAGTCCAGCGACTCCGCCATCCGTTCGTTCGACGAGGTCTTGTAGTATCTCTTTGAACATCGCCCCTCCGCCCTGCAATCACCGCACGGACGGGCGCCCCGGTCAAGTATCACGTGGAGCGACCGTCGCTCACCGGTAGACGTGGGTGAGCTCGACGGTCAGGCCACCGCCATTCGTGTCGCTGAGCTGCAAGCTCAGACCGTGTCGCCTGGCAACGTCACTTGCGATGTGCAGTCCCAACCCCATCCCATGCGGGTGTCGGGTTCGGGCTTCACCCCCACGGTACGAGGGCTCCAGCACGCGGGCACGGTCTTGCTCGGGAATGCCGGGACCGTCATCGATGACCTTGACTGTCCATGCCCGTTCGGTTCCCTCTAGAATTACCGCGACGTGGCCACCGGGCCGATTGTAGCGGATCGCATTCTGAACGATGTTTCCCAACGCTTGCTCGAGTAGAGTGAGATCCCCACGAAACTCGATCGTTTGTTCTGGGACCGCAAGCTCGAGCGCGACCTGACGGCGCTTGGCGATTGGCCGGTGTCGGTCGACGACGCGTTCGACGAGACGATTGAGATCGAGCACGTCCCGGTGCGCTAACCCTTCGTTTGCTTCGAGGCGTGCCATGGCGTTGAGATTGTGCAGCAGAGAGCCTAGGTACTGCGACTCTTCGATGCTCGGCACGAACGCATTCTCATCGAGCGTTTCGCCCGCTCCGATTCTTTGTTGGAGCAAAACCAGGTGCCCCTGCAACACGCTCAACGGCAGCATCACGTCGTGGGTCGTGTTGGCGATGTAGTTGCGTAACGCCGCCTCTCGCGCGCGTAACGATGCAAGCTGCGCCTGTATCGTTCGACGGCTTTGCTCGAAGGCTGCCCCGAGCTCGGCGACTTCATCACTGCCTTCAACCCGAATTGGTTCCTCGGAGCCATCTCCGAGGCGCCGAACCGCTTCGGTCAGCTGGCGCACCCGACGGACGATCGGACCCGCAGCAAACAGAGCGACCAGGATCGCGGCAAGCGCGACCAGAAAGGCCGGCATCAAAACAGCACCAGAAAACCATGGAGGCGGCGCCTTGGCTCGCATCAGCACGACCGCGCAAGGGCCCTCGTTCCAAGGCATCCGTACCGCGACTTGCGTGCGCCGTCGGTTCGGAGACCGATCCGCGGCGATTTCGTTGCCTGCTCTCAGCTGCTTGGCCAGCTCCTCGGGAAACACAGGGTTCTCGGGATTCCGGCTCCGAAGCTCGCTGTCGTAGGCGAAGATGCGATGCGGCGGAAAAGGGCCACGAGTCGACCTCGGGCCGCGGCGAGCTCGCGGCTCTGCTTGGGGACCCGGCCAACGTTCCGGGTAGGCTTCGCATCGCTCGCGCTCTCCGGACTCCATTCGATGCACCGCCGCCTCCGCAAGCACTTCGACTCTCAGGCGTGACTGCCACCGGGATTGCGCCCAGCCCAGAAGGACGAGCAAGGAGACCGTCGTCGCTCCAAGTGTGAGCGCCAATCTCGCCCGGAGCTTCACGTGTCCTCCGAGAGGCGGTAACCGATTCCCCAGACCGTTTCGAGTTGTGTGGCGTCAGGGCCGAGCTTGCCCCGGAGCCTCGAGATGTGGACGTCCAGGGTCCTTCGGCTGGCGTCGTGAGCCGGATCGAGCGCAGCGCTCACCAGGGCATCCCGGGTGACGGCGGAGCCTTTGCGTCGAGCCAGCAGAGCCAGGATCTCGAACTCGACTGGAGTGAGCGAGAGTGCACCCCCGGTCCCCGTGACCAGACGGCGCTCGAGGTCGACTTGAATCGCCCCGACGACGAGCCTGTCGGTGCCGACGAGATTCGGCCGACGCAAGCATGCCTGAATGCGAGCGATGAGCTCTTCAGGAAAGAATGGCTTGGTCACGTAGTCATCGGCTCCGAGCTTGAGCCCGCGAATTTTGTCCGCCGTGTCGTCCCGCGCGCTCAGGATCAAGACCGGTACTTCCGACTTCAGCCGGTAGCGTTTGAGAAGCTCCATCCCGTAGGTGCCCGGAAGCATCAGGTCCAAGACGATGAGGCGGTACTCGTCTGGGTCGAGCCCGCGAGCCGCGTCACCGTCTTGAATCCAATGAGCGTCGAAGCCAGCCCGCGAAAGAGTGTTGACCACTTGTTGACCAAGTGCGAGATCATCTTCCACGAGCAGGATTCGATTGGACACGGGGTGCTCCAGTTACTTACTGTCTTCGGACTGGTGACGCCCGAAGCGTTCCTCCATTCGTTCGACCTTGTGCTCTCGCTTCAGTAGTCGAAGCTCGTCGCGCTGCGCACAAGTCAGGTTGGCATAGATCTGATCCTCGGTCGCGAAATGGAGATCCCTCATGGCGACGAATTTCTCCTTGCTCCGAGGCATTTCCTTGACGGCCTGACCCTGGGTCGCTGCCTGCTCCATGATCGTGCGGATGTTCGCCTGCTGCTCTGGGCTGAGGTCGAGCCGCTGCGTCATTTCCGTCAGGTGCTCCTCCATGTTCTCCGGCGACCACGGCCCTCTTGCGTCGTGGGGCCCTCCATGGGCAAGCGCGACCCCGCCCAGCGCGAGCACCAGAGCCGTGAGCCCCCCCACGAGGGCGGCGATGATGGTTCCCTTGTTGATGAACTTCATGATGATTCCTTTCTCGGAGGTCCTGCCTCCTCATGAAGTAAACGGCTCGAACCTTAAGCCAGTCTTAACGCCGGCGGTTGTTCGCACCGAGCGATTCTTGCCGGCGCCCGAAGCGGCGTGAATTGTTGGCGTCTTTCGGGTAGTTTCGGTTCGTGGCCCGATCTTTTCTCGTACTCGACATCGAAACCGTTCCCGACTCGGACCTGGTCTGGGACGCAGCGGTGGATGGATTCCCGCCCGCACCGTTTCATCAGGTAGTCGCGCTGGGCGTGTTATGGCTGGATGGCGATCACGAGCTTCAGAAGCTCGGCGCATTTGGGGGCGAGGAAGACGCGCCACCTGATGAGTCGAAGGTTCTCCTAGAGTTCGCGGAGTTCATCGGAAAGCGTCACCCGACCATGGTGTCATTCAATGGGCGACGATTCGATCTGCCCGTTTTGGCCAACCGAATGCTGAAGCACGGCGTGCCGTTTCCCGCGTACTATGCGGGCCGCGCTGCGGGCCCGGACTATCGCTACCGTTTCAGTGACGAGGGCCACATGGACTTGGCTGAGGTGTTGACCGACTACGGAGCGAGTCGCATGCCGAGCCTGACCGCGCTCGCTCAGCTCGTGGGCATGCCGGGAAAGATGGACGTCGATGGCTCGAAGGTGCAGAGCATGTTCGAGCACGGTCGCTTCGCCGAGATACGGGACTATTGCCTTCACGATGTGGTGCAAACCACCTTCGTGTTCCTTCGCACCGAGCTCCTACGAGGCCGACTGACCCGGGCCGAGTACCGCGAGCGGGCGCGAGCCCTCTGGGATTCGCTCGAGCAGGACCGGCGGGCGCTCCCGGTCCTGCAGCGTGCAGACAAAGCGCGAGCCCTTCTAACCAGCTGAATTCGCTGCACAAACCATGATTCTCTAGTCCTTCCTTGGCCCTTAAGACCTTCGTAAGGTCGCGCCTCGTCCGAGTTGCTGAACCGCGGGGGATCGCCCGCAGCAACCCTGGAAAGGACGAGGAACCAAGATGCGACACCAACTTCATTTCGGACTCTTTGCATTGGCGCTCGCGAGCGTAGCGCAGGCGAACGCGCAGGACGGACCGCGCCGCGAGCAACGGCCGGCGGTGGAAATCGCGGCTTATCGAGGTCCTCAGCGCACCCAACGTGTGCACCCGAGCGTCACATACGGCTCGCGCAGCGCCTATCTCGATTCACAAAGGGACTTGGCAGAGATCGTGAGCATTGCGCAACGTTGGGAGCGAGCGACCGCGCGAAATGACTGGCGTGCGCAAGCGCTCGTCGACCGTGAGCTCGATGCATGGTTGGTGCGTGAGATTCGCGAGCCCGACCGACAGCCGTACGACCAGGTCCATGAGCGACGGATTTGCGCGCTCCGTGACGAGCTCGCTCTACTGGAACGACAAGCACATCGTAGGCACGGCCATCGCGGCTATCGTGCCCGGAAGACCCAAATCTTCCACGAGCTCATCGGGCTTTCCGAGCGACAAGCGGCCGCCGCATACGCCGGTGTTCATCCCTCAATTCGGATCTCGCTAGCTCGTCGCTGAACACCGGACCGGGCTAGACACGAAGCGCCTCGGCAGGAGCCGGGGCGCTTGCGTCTGCGCTATCCGCCGAACGCGCGTCGCTCGTCTTCGAGTGCACGCTCGATGTTTCCGCAGACGATTTCGCAGAGCTCGAAAACCGCCGGGTCGGCGACCGTGTAGTATGCCGAGTTTCCGCGCTTCTCTCGTTTGACCAGGCGGTGCGCGAGCAGGGTGGTGAGGTGCTTGGAGACGTTGGGCTGGGTGCTTCCGGTGGCCTCGACCAGCTCCGTTACCGTGCGCTCGCTGGAAGCCAACTCGTTGAGGATCTGCAGCCGCAGCGGCACGCCGAGGATTCGGAACCGGGTGGCGACCGAATCGAGATTCTGAGGGGTCAGAGAGGTTTTGCGCATCGCATTTTCATCATAGCGCCCTTTTGGCAAAAATCACTACTTGACTATATGATTATGCAGTAATATAGTTGGCCCCGTCTGCAACCGGAGTTGATTTCATGAAGCGAAGGATTCTCGATTTTCCCATCCAGCATGCGCGCCTGGTCTTCATCGGCCTGGCAGTTGCCACCATCGGCCTCGGCGCGGCCATACCCTGGATCCAAGTCGATACCGACCCGGAGACGATGCTCTCCGAGCACGATCCAGCGCGGGTCTTTCACAACCAGACGAAGGAGGAGTTTGCCCTTCACGACTTGATCGTGGTGGGCGTCGTGAACGAGGCCGAGCCCGAGGGGGTATTCAACCCGGAGTCACTCGCCCGCATTCACGAGCTCACCGAGCGGCTCAAGTCGATCGACGGAGTCATCGCGCGCGACATCCTCGGGCCTTCGACGATGGACAACATCGAGCAGGCCGGCCCCGGCACCATCCGTTTCGAGTGGTTGATGGAGCAGCCCCCCGAGACTCCGGAGGAGGCGATCGCAATCAAGGAAGCGGCCCTTCGCTTGCCGATGCTTCGGGGCACCGTGGTGTCCGAGGACGGAAAGAGCATTGCGCTGTACGTTCCTATCGAGAGCAAGGATCAGAGCCATCGCGTCTCTGAAGAGATTCGCTCAATCATCGCCGGCTTCGGTGACAACACCGACGAGTTCTACATAACCGGTCTTCCCGTCGCAGAAGACACCTTCGGCGTCGAGATGTTCAAGCAGATGGCGATTTCGGCTCCACTGGCTGCGCTGGTGATTCTCCTCTTGATGTGGTGGTTCTTCCGGTCCTTCGCGCTGGTTCTGTCACCGATGATCGTCGCCGTCACCACGGTGATCATGACGATGGGGGCGCTCATAGCGAGCGGGTTCACCGTGCACATCATGAGCTCGATGATCCCGATATTCCTCATGCCCATCGCCGTCGTCGACTCGGTTCATCTTCTCTCGGAGTTCGTTGACATCTATCCGAAACATGGAGATCGCAAGGCAGCCATCAAGGAGGTCGTTGGTCATCTGTTTGCGCCGATGCTCTACACTTCGTTGACCTCGGCGGCAGGTTTCCTTTCCCTGACCATGACGCCGATTCCACCGGTGCGAGTCTTTGGCGTGTTCGTCGCGATTGGCATCGCGGTGGCGTTCGTCCTCACTGTTCTCTTCGTGCCCGCGTACATCGCGGCGCTCCCCGACAAACGTCTAGCCGCGCTCCTCAGCAGTAAACGCGCCGCGAAGGATGGGGGACTGTTGGGTCGCATGGTCGAGTCCGTCGGTGCCGCGAGCCTACGCTATGGCAAACCGATTTTGGTCCTGACGGTCGCTATCATCGCCATCAGCGGATACGGAATCTCTCAAATCAACATCAACGACAACCCCGTTCGTTGGTTCAAGCCGTCTCATGAGATTCGTGTGGCCGACGCCGTGCTCAACCGGGAGCTCGCGGGAACGTACACCGCGTACCTGGTCATGAAGCAGGACGTCGATGCCGAGCAAGAGATCGTGGCAGCGGGTGATCAGGCGCTTGCCGACGCCACTGATGAAGCCCGAGCTCAGTGGGACAAGATCAAGGCCGCCGCGCGGGCCGCCAGCGAGGAAGGAGACACGAAAGTTTCCGACGCGCTGATCGAAGCGACTTCGGATCTGGTCTTCGATACGACGGGAGAAGACTCGGAGCGCTGGCAACGTGTGCAGACCGCGCTCGAAGAGGCGCAGACCCGCACGAAAACCTTTCAAAACCCAGAGCACCTAGCCTACATCGAGGCGTTGCAACGAGAGGCTGAAACGTCCCCGCTCGTTGGCAAGACCAGCTCCGTCGCCGACGTCGTGAAGACCGTCTACCGCGAGCTCATCAGTGGAGACGACAAAGACTATCGCATTCCGGACACCACCGAAGGTGTCGCGCAGACACTCCTTCAGTTCCAGTCGTCGCATCGTCCGAACGATCTCTGGCACTTGGTGAGCCCCGACTATCGCGAAAGCGCGATCTGGATGCAGCTCAAGAGCGGGGACAACCAAGACATGATGGCGGTCAAGACCGACATGGACGCGTTCCTCGCGGCAAACCCACCCCCCGAGGGGCTCCGCGCGGAATGGGCCGGTCTTACCTATCTCAACGTCGTTTGGCAGGACGAGATGGTGGGCGGGATGCTCCGGAGCTTGATGGGAGCGTTCGTCATCGTGTTCTTCATGATGATGATCTTGTTCCGCTCGCCGGTCTACGGCGTTCTGAGCATGATTCCACTGACGATCACCATCGTACTCACCTACGGCCTAATTGGGCTCGTCGGCAAAGACTACGACATGCCGGTGGCCGTGCTTTCGTCCCTGACGCTAGGCCTCTCGGTCGACTTCGCCATTCACTTCCTCGAGCGTAGTCGCGCGATCCAGGCAGAAACCGGCGACTGGAGAGAGACGATGGCGCTGATGTTTCAGGAGCCGGGAAGAGCGATCACTCGAAACGCGATTGTCATCGCCATCGGCTTTCTACCGCTGCTCGGTGCGCCATTAGTGCCGTACAACACGGTGGGCTTCTTGATGGCTGCGATCATGGCCGTCTCCAGCGTCGTCACCGTACTGCTG
>JBAVOF010000029.1:0-3231 GCA_049691835.1 Polyangiales bacterium | reverse complement strand
AGTGAATACACGTCGCTGACGATCGCATCCATCGTCTGCCGGGTATGGTTGCTCCCCATCCCCTCGATCAGCTTCACGATCTGCGCATGCCGAAACCCCGCCGCGGCGTCCACTTGGTAGGGCGGATGAGACTGGCCGTCGAACAGCGTCGTGGGATCTCCGTCGAACAGCGCACCGGTCATGTCGTTGTTGGCTGTCGCGACGTAGCCCGACGCCGGATTGTATGCCTGAGGTAGCTCAACCAGGTCGAAGTAGGTATCCCACTCGTAGTCGCCCGATCCATCGAGGGGCAGCCACGATGGAGCGTCGCCCGCGAGGTTGGTTGCCCAGGTTCGCTTGGGTAGCCTGTTGTAGGGGAACCAACCGATATTGTTCTCGGAGTCCATCACGACGACGTTCTGACCGACCGAGGTGATGTTCTGCAGCGCCACCCTTGCCTCATCGACCGTGGTGCTTCTCACGAGTTCGGTGAGGAAATTGATGTCGCTGTCCGCGTCGTTTCCGGTCCATCGCAGCGTGAGGGCTGTACCGTTGGCCGCGTCGATCTCCCTGACTGCACCGTGGTGCGGAACGAACAGGAGCTCTCTCTGCTCGCTGTTGCCGTCGCTGAAGGTGACGGTGAACGGAACGCGCGTGAAAGGAACCTCCGCGCCCTTGAACATCACCCCCGTGGGATTGCCGCTGCTGTCCTTCACTAGCGTTTCTACGTAGACGTCCGTGAAGTCCATGTACGTGGTGGTCATGCCCCAGGCGATGCTCTCGTTTTGACCGATCAGAACCCAGGGCACGGCCGCAAACGTCACGCCCGCCGAGTGGATCTCGCCATTACCGTGCGTCTTCGCGTCTAGGTGCGCCAAGTACCAGGTCGCGGGCTGCGTCATGCCCAGATGGGGGTCATTGGAAAGCAAGGCGTTACCGCTTGTCGTGAGCGAGGGACCGACCACCCAGTTGTTCGAGCCGATCTCCCCATCGGAACGGTCCAAGCCGAGGATCAGGCGGCGCAAGTCGATCGTACGCTCGAGCTTCTCATGCAGGCGGCGAATCACTGATGCGCTGTTGGGACGGGCGGACCGCGCACTCGCCAAGCGCTTCGCGGCGGCAGTCGGCGCGGGGGGGGTCCAATCGAGCGGCAAAATCGCCGACTCCGCGAGGGGGCGCCTGCTCCAGAGGTCCGTGAACTTGCTGTCGTCGTTGATCAGCGCACGCGCATTGCCGGCTGCTACCTCAACGGATTCGTCGTTCGTGAGGTTTTCGATCAATGCGAGTACGGCCGCCACGCTGTCCTGAGGCGTCCATGCGGGAACTGCTTCCGGAGTGTAGCTCAGCAGTGGATGGCTGAACTCGCGCGGAAAGGTCGCGCCGTTCTCCCCATTTTTCATGTCGGAGATCCACTGGTTGACGCCCACTGCATATGCGTCGAGCAGCGCCTTGGTCTTCGGCGAGGCTTGCGCGTAGAGGAACTCCTCGGCGGGTTGGCCCTCACGCGTGGAGAATAGCGCTCGGAGGTCCGCGAAATCGTCGACGAAAAATGGGGCCAAGCCAGGGAGCAAGAGGTCCGCGAGACGTCCGGTGGAGAACCGGCGCCGAATGTCCATCTGCACGAAGCGATCGAAGGCATGGTAGTAACCGAGCGCCATCGCGCAGTCTTCATCGGTGGAGCAGTCGGCGTTGAAGATGCCGTGCTCATCGAAGTAGACGCTCGCCTCGGGGGGCCATTCGAGATTCCCGGGTGTGCCACCGGTACCGCCCGAATCGTCGTCGCATCCAGAGGTGAAAATGCCAAGGACCAAGAAACCAAGCGCAATTCGTCGCATCACCGGTTACCTCGCTGAAATAAGAGCTGGAACCGGGCAACGATAGCCCTTCTCGGCTCAAAGCCAAGCGGCCAATATCGTAGCGAGACCAGGGGCTTGGGGACGGGGGAGGTCGCAGCGGAAACGGTGCTAAGGTGTGCCGGAGGGTCTGATGAAGCCGCTTTTCGCACCGTTGTTTTTGTGCGCCCTCACAGCCTGTGCCGGCAACGGGATTCCGATGGCGCCACAGCAATCGCCGCACTTCGCAACGGTCAGTGAGCAGCTGCAGCTCGGCGGGACCGTCTACGCGTATGCCGACATCGAGGGGGACGGCGAGCGCGCTGCGGATTTCCTGCTGACGCTCCTGCGCGACATGCCGGAGCTGTTGCCCTCGCAGGGCGCCAACCGGCTCAACGCCACCACGCTCGTCCGTATTCTGGGACTGCACAACGTTCAGGCGATCGGTCTCAGCTCCTATGAGACCGATTCGCTCTATCACAACCGCAGCTTCGTACACCACACTGGTGCTCGGGAGGGGCTGCTGAAGCTCTTCCGCGCCGAACCGGCAGCGTTTGAGATCCTGTCGATCGCCCCCAAGGACGCGGATCTGGTCTGGGAGCAGCAGATCGACCTGCGGGTCTTGGTGGAGATCGTACGCGAGCTCGGCGTGCTCGGTGTGGGCATGACGCCTCAAGAGCTGGACGACGCGTTGCGCCACCGGGTGCTCGATCTCAACGTGACCCTGGGCTCGATCGTGGAGCGTCTGGATACGACCGTCGGGCTCATCCTTGCGGTAGATGACAATCGCCCGCTCCAAATTCCCGGGGAGTCGTTTTGGTTCCCCTACACCGACTTCCTGTTCCGCATCGACGGGCTCGGGGAGCTGGCCGATGCAATCGCCGCGCGGGCCTCGACCGACCCTTTCATCACGTTGGAACGAACCGAAGACTGGGTGATTGTGCGGCCAGCGATAAGTCTTCCGCCGCCGTGGAACGCGTACGAACCTTCGGTAGTCAAAGAGGTCGCGACGGGCCGCATGTATGTCGTGAGCTCTCCTTCGTTCCTGAGGAGGTGCATGGCAACGAAGGCCAGCGTGACAGAAAGCCCAGAGTTCGTGCGCGCCTTCGAGCAGCTCCCGCGGCTGGGCAACGGGCTGATGTATTTTTCACCCCGGTTGACGCGGCAAATGCACGCCCAGCTCGACCGCGTGATCGAAATCAACGGCTCCTCGATCACGACGAGCATCATTCGTTTCTTCCTCCCCGACGTCGGTTATCCGCTGGGCTGGGTCGCGCAGAACGCCGCCGAGGGCCTGTTGGTCACCTCGAACTCGCCATCGTCACACAAGTCGACGTTGCTGACGCTGGGTTACGCGGCCTTGCTTCCAGCTGCGGCGGCGATCGGGGTCTCGCTCCTCGCACCAGAGGCCGCTGAGCCC
>JBAVOF010000028.1:0-9730 GCA_049691835.1 Polyangiales bacterium | reverse complement strand
CGACGGTGCTGGCCGTCCGCATCGCGGCGGCGGCGGGCGCTGTCGGCCTGGCGTCGTTCGTTCTGGTAGCCTGGGTCCTCGGGCCGCTCACGCCAGTCGTCTGGTTGTGCATTGGATGGGGCGTGGTGTTCGCGATGACCACCGGAGCGGTGGCTTGGTCCATTCAACCGGTGCTGCAACTTCGCGGCCACGGAGCGCTCGCCTTGGTTGCTGCGCACGAGCCTTCCTTCCTGTCACCATTGCAAAGCGCATACGAGCTGCAGACCGAGCGTGCGTTTTCCCGCGAGTTGATCGTCGCGCAACGGGTTCGGGTCTTGCGCGCGCTCGACGCATCACCGGCGCGCAGGTTCATCCCGTGGCGCTGGTTGCTACAACCCGCGTTCGCCGCAACGCTCCTGTTGGCGGCGTTGGCGTGGTGGTCCTTGGATTTCGATCGAGCCGCTGCGGGTCGCTACGCGCTGTTACACGCCGAGACCGGCGATATCGAAGGCGCCAGGATCAGCCAGATCGTCGCGCGCACGGAGGCCGAGCTCGTGTTCCCCCAATACATGGGTCGCCCCAAGGAACGAGTCGAGGACGCAGATCGACTGATCGTCCCCAGAGGCACGGCGGTGCAGTACGCGATTACGCCCATCGGCAAGGCCGCGCGCGTCGTCGTCGAATTGCCCGGACGCCACGTGGAAGCGGAACGCGCCGGTGAGCAGTTCGTGGCCTCGTTCGTGGCCGATATCGACGGGCCGTTGGCGATTTACGTGGAGTCCACGCGCGGCGAACGCCGCGTCGACCACAGAGCTCGATCGATCCAGGTGCAGCTCGATGAGCCGCCCCAGGTGAGTATCATTCGTCCAGAGGAAGATTTGGTCGTCGAGGCCCCACAGCCGGTCGTCCTCGAACACAGCGCGATCGACGACCACGGCATCCACGAGCTGACACTCATGATCAAGCTTCCTAGCGGCGAGCACCTTCGCAGGAACATCCTGACGGAATCGGAGGAGCCGAAACCGGAGATCTACGGGGAGACGGTATTGCGCTTGGAGGAGTTCTCGCTGGCTCCCGCCGACGCCGTGACGGTCTGGCTGGAGGCGAAGGACGGCAACCACGTCGATGGTCCGGGCGTGGGGCGTTCGGCGGTTCGCACACTCACGCTTGCCTCCGAAATCACGCGCCGCCGAGATCGAATCGTGGAGCTCGAGCAACTCATGGAGTCCTTGCTGGCAACCTTGGCCGTGCGCCTGGAGCAACCTCTGCCCAAGGGGACCGTGGAAGCACGTCGCCGGCGCAATGCGAGCATGGCGCCGTACAACGTCGTGATGTCGCTGCTCGGGGACGTGGGCGATCATGGCGGTCCCCGAACGATCCCCCTGCTGCTCGACATGAGAAAGCGCCTCGACCGGCTGTACCAGCGCGAAGCATCGGCGTACGGGAGCGGCGTGCAGCGTGGCGAGCGCGAACGCCACGACGCCGCCATCGTGGCCGAGCTCGAACATGACACGCTCATCGTGGCCGATCTCATCAGTGAAGCCCGTCTCAACGACGCCGCTCAAATCGCCCGCGAGATGCGGCAGCTGCGCAGCGAGATCGCCTCGCTCATCAACGAGCTTCGCCGCGGCCAGACGCCGGAGCTCCAACGGGCGCTGATGGCAGCATTGGACCGAGCCGAACGGCGAATGGAGGCGCTGCGACAACAGTTGCGAGAGGCCATGCGCTATGTGCCCGGAGAGTTCGTGAACCGTCAGTCTCAGCAGGCGGCTAAGTCGAGCGACGCCCTCAGCAGCATTCGAGACGCGTTGGCGGCCGGCGATCTCGATGCGGCGGAGGCCGCCCTGATGAAGCTCGACCAGACCATCGAAGCGATGACTCAGGCTCTCGCACAGAGCGAAGACTCGCTGGTGGAAGCCCGGTTCGGGCCTCGGGAGCGAGCGCTGATGGAAGCGACCGACACGATCCGTGATCTCGAAGTCGAGCAGAAGCGGATGGCCGACAGGACCCGCCGTACGGGGGACAAGGTCGTCGACCGTCTCACCGGTGAGAAGAAATCGTTGGCTTCCGAGATTCGGAGCGAGTTGGATCGGATCGCCAAGGATGTCTCCGCGCTGCTTCGCGGCATCAATCGGGAAGCGCTCGGGCCTTACGAATCGAGTCTCCAAGACCGGGCGGGTGAGCGCCTGGACGATTTCGAGAAAGCGCTTCGGGGCGGTGATCTCGGGGAAGCCTTGTCGATGGCCGACCGACTGGCCCAAGCTGCAAACGAGCTAGCGAAAGATCTCGAGCTCTCCGCCATGATGTTCCGTGGGCGAGGCGGACAAACCTCGGACGCGGCGGCGCAGGCGCGTCAGGCGGCGGCCCGCGCTCAAGATCTCCGAGACGCGGCGCAGGGCGCCGTTCCAGACATTGCGGGAGCGTTGACCGAGCGGGAAAGCCAACAGCTCCGGGCCGAGGCGCAGCGGCAAAGCGAAACGCAGCAGGCAACGCATCGGCTGGCCCGTCACCTTCGCGAAGAAGTCGGAGGCGTGCCGGTGTCCGAAGAAGCGGCCGAGCAACTCGAATCGATCGAGCAGCCCATGCAACGGGCCGAGCAGGCGCTCGAGGCGGGCAATCCACTCGAAGCCAACAAGCAGCAGGAGGCCGCGGTGGACCAGCTTCGGCGGCTCCGGCAGCGCCTCGAATCTCAGCGCAGAAGCTCGGGCGGTGGCGATGGACCCGAAGGTGGTAAGGAGACCCGCGCCCACGAGCGCGTGGAGATCCCGACCGGGCGATCCAAGGCCGATGAGCTTGCGTGGCGGCGCCGAGTGCTCGATGCGATGAATGGAACGGCTCCCGAGGGCTATCGACAAGCCGTGGACGACTATTACGAGAGGCTCCTGCGATGAAGCGTATTAGGGTATTCGTTCTCTGCACCCTACTCGGCTCGTTCTCGTTCACCGTGCCCGCAGAGCCGCGGGACGGCTCGGAGTTGCTCGATCTGCTTGAAGCATCACTCGCTGCGGGTGAAGGCGTCCCCGCACAAGTTCTGTTGCGTCGTTACTTGGAGGACTATCCGCGCAGTTCGCGCGTGATCGAGCTCGAGGTGCTCGCCGAGTTCTATGCTGGTGATTACGAGGTAGCGGCTGACGGGATAGCGGAGCTTCGTGCGAGCTCAGGCACGGCGACGAGCTTGGGCGAGTTGGCGGACGTCATCGTGAACACATACGAGACGACCAAGGACTACGAGACTTTCACCCACGAAAACTTCGAGGTGCGCTACGCCCCGGGGCCCGACGAGATACTAGTCCCCTATGCAGTCGACACGCTCGAAGCAACCGCGGCGGCGCTGGAGAGCGAGCTTGGTATCAAGATGGTCAGCCCGGTTCGTCTCGAGATCTACCCCGACGCAGAATCGCTGGCTCGAGTGTCGACCTTATCGGTCGAAGCGATTCGCACGACGGGCACCATCGCACTGTGTAAGTGGGGTCGCCTCATGATCGCATCGCCGGGTGCACTGATGCACGGCTACCCCTGGCTGGACACGATCGCTCACGAGTACGTTCATCTACTGCTGACGAAGGCGACACTGGACCGGTCGCCCGTCTGGTTTCAGGAGGGGCTCGCGAAGTTTCTCGAGACGCGTTGGAGACAGGACGCCCCGACTCTTCGAAACGACCCGGCGGCGAATCAACTGCTGTACGAGGCCGTCCAGGCCGACGAGCTGCTCGACTTCGACAAGTTGCACCCGTCGATCGCACTTCTGCCAACACAAAAGGCCGCTTCGCTTGCCTTCGCCCAGGTCTCCTCCTTCATGGAGCTGTACTACCGCGAGCACGGCCGCGATGCCGTCCAGCAGGCAGTCCGGCGCATGGGCGACGGCGAAGACGCGAGGAAGGCCCTTGCTGCCGTGGCTGGCTCATCGTGGAACGCGCTCGAGAAGCGCTGGAGAGCCGCCCTGGCGAACCAACCGAAGCCCCCGTCGGCCCGACTGATGCCTCGCTATCTCAGCGGCGAGGCCACGGAGCAGGACGAGATTGCCGGTGTAGAGCTCGAGCGAGCTCGCAACTACGTGCGGCTTGGCGACCTCTTGTGGACCCGCGCCAGACCAGCAGCGGCCTCGGTCGAATACTCGAAAGCGCACGAGGCGGCGCCAGGTGATCCGGTCGTCGCTTCACGCTATGCGCGTTCAGCAATTGCTGGGGGGCGCCCCCAACAAGCGCTCGCACCACTCATGCGAACGCTCGAGCGGTACCCCATGCACGCGCCCGCGTGGTCGAGTCTTGCCACGGCGCAGTTCCGACTGTCCGACTTCGGCGCGGCCCGAGATGCAGCGAACCAAGCAATCGCGCACAATCCGTTCGATCCCCAGCCGCATTGCATTCTGGCGAAGCTTCCCGTCCCCCAAGCTGATCACGAGGAGGCGCTCTGCTCCAGGTTCGGAGGGATGCGGGAGTGATGTGGCAATTCTCACGCGCAGGCGCTAAGAGGTCTCGGTGAGCGAACCTCTGCCCAGCACTCCGCCCCCGTCGCCAGCCGGTCCGCCGTCCGACGTGGCTAAAGTACAACAACTCGCCCATGCGCGAGACGAGATCGTCGCTCGCCTGCGGCAGCGCATCGTCGGCCAAGATGAGGTAATCGAGCTCTTGCTGATCGCCATGTTCGCGCGCGGCCATGGGTTGTTCGTCGGCGTTCCGGGCCTAGCCAAGACGCTGCTCATCACCACGTTGGCCGAGGCGCTGTCGCTGCATTCGAACCGAATCCAGTTCACGCCCGATTTGATGCCGAGCGACGTCACGGGGACCGACGTTCTCGAAGAGGACACGAGCACTGGGAAACGCCACTTTCGTTTCATTCCCGGCCCGGTGTTCACGAACATCCTGCTGGCAGACGAAATCAACCGCGCCCCACCCAAGACCCAAGCCGCCCTGCTCCAATCGATGGCCGAGGGTCAGGTGACGGCCAGCGGCAATACCTACGGGTTGGAGCAGCCATATCTGGTTTTCGCCACCCAGAATCCCATCGAGCAGGAGGGCACATATCCGTTGCCCGAAGCGCAGCTCGACCGGTTTCTGTTCCAGATCGATGTGGGGTACCCGAGTCAGCACGAGGAGGTCGACATCGTGAAGAGGACGACGGCGCCGATGCCGGCGACGATTACACCGGTGCTCACCGCGCAGGACATCGTGGCTTTCCAGGCCCTGGTGCCACGGGTTCCTGCGGCCGACCACGTGGTTCAACATGCCGTGACTTTGGTGCGAGCGTCGAGGCCTGACGACCGCAGAGCCTCCGAGCTGGTTCGGAAGAACGTCGCATTTGGCGCCGGCCCGCGCGCAAGCCAAGGCCTCGTTTTGGGGGCCAAGGCGAGGGCTATCCTGCACGGTCGCTACGCCGCGGAGGTCGACGATGTGCGCGCTTTGCTCGAGCCCATCTTGACCCATCGTCTCGTCATGAATTTCCGCGCGGAGGCGGAAGGTGTGACGCCAGCGGACGTAATCGAAGTCATCAAGCAAAGCATCGAGCCGTGACCCGCGTGCTCGAACCCGAGCTCGCGGTACGTTTGGCCGGGCTCACGCTTCGGGCCAAGCGCACGGTCGACGGATTGCTCGCGGGCATGCACCGAAGCCCGCACCGTGGTGCGAGCGCCATCTTCAAAGAGCATCGAGCCTATCGGCCGGGTGACGATCCCCGCCTGATCGACTGGCGCGCCTACGCACGTTCCGATCGGTACACGATCAAGCACTTCGAGCACGAGACCCAGCTGCGCGGAACGCTTGCCCTCGACGTCTCACCGTCGATGCGCTGGGGGAGCAAAGACGTCAGCAAGCTGGATCACGCCGCAACGCTTCTTGCCGCGGTTGCGTACGTTCTGACGCGTCAGGGAGATGCGGTGTCGCTAATCACGTTCGACGACGTGCTGCGCGATCGTCTGCCCGCGCGTTCGGGTCCGGCGCACCTCGACTACCTGATGCGCACGCTTGCCCAGCCGGCACGTTCGAGTGGAACCACCGCTCTACACGCGTCCTTGGACAAGCTGATCGAGCACGCCGGCCGCATGGGCCTGGTGGTGATCGCAAGCGATCTGCTCGACCTGGACCACAACGCGCTCGATCCGGTGGCTCGGATTCAAGCGCATGGCCACCAAACCGTAGTTCTCCACGTCATGGATCCCGCGGAGCTAGAGCTTCCCTACGAGCAGCCGATGCGCTTTGAAGGACTCGAAGGCGAGGCGCCCGTCGAGGTCGACCCCAAGGGCCTTCGACGCCGCTACACGGAAGCGATCGATGCGTTCGTCGCTTCCTGTCAGCGCCGGGTCGTCGCCGCGGGGGCCCGGTATCTGCTCGCCAGAACGGACACTCCGCCGGAGCACACCCTGCTTCAGCTTCTGCGGGAAGGCTGAGTGATGGGCTTTGGGCTTCCCTGGGCGCTCGCTGGATTGCTTGCGGTCGCGATTCCGGTCGTCGCCCACTTGCTGAAACGGCAGAAGCTCCCCACGCAGACCTTGCCGACCATCGCATTTCTGCACCAACTCCACGCGACGCGGGCGACCCGCTTGCGGGTAGTGGACATGCTCTTGCTGATCGCGCGCGCGTTGTTGGTAGTGGCGCTCGTGCTGGTCGCCGCACGCCCGTATCGCATGGTGCAGTCCGGCTCCCTAGACCGCAAACATGCGCTCGCCATCGTCTTGGACGACTCCCTGTCCATGTCGGCCATTCACCAGGGCAAGACCCTCATCGAACGCGCAGCCGAGCTCGCGACGGATCAGGTCCGGAAGCTCCCCGAAGGCTCGGAGGTTTCCGTCGTTCTCTCCGGAAAGCCTCCACGAATTTGGGTCCGGCGCAGCTCCGAGACCGAGATCATCCGCAATGCATTCGCGGAGATCGACGCGCGCTCGACCCGCGGCGATGCTATGTGTGACGCCGTCCGAAGTGCGGAGGAGCTGCTGCTCGAAAGCGAGCTCTCGGACCGGCGCTTGCTGGTGCTCTCGGACTTCACCCCTGGCACGAGAGCGGCGGATTGCGAGTGGCCGAGCCGCGGTGTCGGCGTTGCGTTCGAGACGATCTCGACGCCGAATCCGGACAACCGTCGCATCGCTTCGGTGGAGGTGATCGGGGAACCGGAATCCGCTGATGGATTGCGTTTGGACGTGCGGGTCGCAGGCGCGCCGACGCAGGCGCCCCAGCGGATTCGTCTGCGGCAGAAAGGGCAGGAGACGCTCAACGCCTCGGTTCTCAGCGACGAAGGCGGCGGCGAGGCGGTGCTATCGATACCACCGGGGACGAGCGATGCCGTCGTCGAGTTGGAGCTGGACCCCGATGACGTGCTGCCTGCCGACAACGTCAGGGGTGTCCTGCTCGGCTCCGATACGGTGCACGTCTTGCTCGTCGACGGGGATCCTCATCCCGACCCACGCAAGCGAGAGACCGCGTTCCTCGGTTATGCGCTTGGGGTCGCCCCGCGCATCGGCCGTTCGTTCGCAGTCGAAACCCTCGACGCCGAGGATTTATCCGAGAGCGCGATCATCCGATCGGACGTGGTGGTATTGGCCAACGCGACCCTCGACGAGAAGTGGCTGCCATTGATCCAACGTTTCGTAAGTGGCGGAGGAAGCGTTTGGATCACCGCCGGCGACCGGATCAATCCACGAGCCTACGGCACTGTCTTGCGCGATCTCCTTCCCGGGAGATACACGGCGACGCGCATGGAGGAGCGTCCGGTGTCGCTCGTATCCACCGCGCTCCCCGAGCTCCGACAGGCGAAAGTGCGCGGGCGAACCCCCATTACGGAGACATCGCTCGACGCAGTCGTGACGGTCAGCTTCAGCGATGGGGCGCCGGCACTCGTCGAACACCGTTATCGGAGCGGTCGTGTGGCCATGCTTGCCACAACCATCGACGATGCATGGACGGACCTGCCCTACCAGCCCGCGTTCGTGCCATTCGTGCTCGACACCTTGATTCGGCTGGCGGGACGCACCGAGCATTCCGTGGAGCCGTACGCGCCTGTTTCGCTGCCAGGGTCCACCGCGAGTCAACGAATTCAAGTGGTCACGCCCACGGGTCGAACGGTCGATCTCGCGGAAGCCGACCGGGTTGCCTTTCGGGACACCGGCGAGATCGGTGCGTACCGAGTTCTGGTCAACGGGGTCAGCGGCGCCCGTTTCGCGTTCGTCGTCGACGCTCCCGCTGAGGAGAGCGACCTCGTCTCGAAGGGTCCGCCCGAAAAGTCGGCTGCTGTGCAAGAGGCCGCATCCGATGGGTCGAAGGGCGTCGAGCAACCCGTCGCGCCGTGGTTGCTGCTGTTCGCGGTCGGACTTCTCATCATCGAGGTGTGGCTTCGTCAGATCCGCCGCAGGTGAACGACCCGCTGGACGCGATTGATGTCGAGGTGCACCGCGACCAATTGCCAGGCCGCGTGCTGCGCCGCCAAAGCGACGACCGGTTCCGATTGCCCGGCCCCAATCTCGATCAGCATCTGAGCGCCACTGACCGCCGCGGACTCCGTCGCAGACAACAACGCCTTGATCACATCGAGCCCATCTTCTCCTGCCTCGAGCGCGCTGATCGGCTCGTGCTCGCGGATCTCAGGCTCTAGCGACGCGATATCGCCGCGTGCGACGTAGGGCGGATTCGAGACGATGACGTCGTACTGCTCAACGCCGCAAAGCAGATTGGCGCGTTGGAATCGAATGCGACTTGCGACCTGCAGGCGCGCAGCGTTCTGGGACGCGACCTTCAGCGCGGACTCCGAGATGTCGGTTGCGGTCACCGCGGCGTGCGGCCGTTCCGCAGCGATTGTCACCGCGATAGCGCCGCTTCCGGTACCGATGTCGAGCACCCTGCACGGTGATCGGTCCGGGATGCAATCCAGAGCACGTTCGACCAGCGTTTCGGTGTCCGGGCGGGGAATCAAGACCGCTGGGCTGACCTCGAACCGCCGACCGTAGAAGTCTCGGTGTCCGAGGATGTACGCCACCGGCTCGCGTTCCCGCCGGCGCGCCACCAGGGGACGAATCGCGTTCCGCTCCGCATCGACCAGCGGTCGGTTCAGGTCGAGGTAGAGCCCCACCCTGTCGATCCCAAGCGCTTTCGCCACCAACAGCTCCGCATCGAGGCGCGGGCTCGCAATCCCCCGCTCGGTGAAGTCGCGCGCAGCCCAGTCGAGGACTTCCCGGATTGTCCAAATACGTGAGGCCACTGACGTTTAGCGGGCGCGCATCTTGGGTTTGGGCAACGCACCGGCGCCTGCAAGAACCTGTTTGGCCAGGCGGCTCAGCTCGGGGCGCGTCCCCTTCTGAATGAACGCCGCCACCATGTTCGGATCCACTTCGAGTAGCTGTTCCATCGCCTCGCGCGCCCGGCCCCGTTTCTTCGTCGCGGAGTACGTGTAAACCTGGGCACGCAGCAGCATGCCTGAGATCTGTCCGAATTCCTTGTCTTTGGAATCGTAGGTTTCGAGGAGCTTGCGCGCTTCCTCGGCGTCTCCGGTTCTGGCAAAGGATTCCGCGACCACGGCCGCATACATCGCCTTCGCTTTGGCTTGCGGCTGCCGGTCGAGGCGTATCTCGTTGGCAAGCTCCCGCGCCTCGCGCGCACGTCCAGTCATCAGGTAAAACATCGCGAGGTTGGCTCGGACATCGTCTTGAATGATCGCCGGGGCCTTGTTGACGTCGATCCCCTCCAGAATCCGGATCGCCTCTGCGGGGTTCTCCTGAGCCACGAGCTGCGCCTGCGCGATGGCGTTGAGCGCGTCCTTGCCGCCCGGAGCC
>JBAVOF010000027.1:0-6860 GCA_049691835.1 Polyangiales bacterium | reverse complement strand
CCGAAATCCGCAGTTTTCGATTCCCACCGCCTCCACCTCTACTCGAGCACCTGCGGTGCTCTGCAATCGCATTGGCTTCATGGCTTCGCTAGGTTGTCTTGCTTTTGATGAATCCGAAGTCCGGCTTCTCTCCACGGATGAGCATGTCCAGAAACTTGTCGAAGCGCCTCTGTCTGGTTTCAGGTCGCTTAGCCGTCGTGAGTCCGTAGGCGATGACGTATCGATTGCCTTTGTTCAACGTTTCTAAGCACTGTTTTGCTCTGGGTTTGCGTTCGACCGCTGCCAGGAAATCCGCGGGCACTTTCATTTCGCTTGCAGGGGCGTAAGCATTCTTCCAGCGACCGTCCGCCTTCGCGGCGCGGACCTGCACCAGCCCCGGCTCCTGCATCCGACCCTCGCCGATCAAACGCTCCGCGTGCTCTCGGTTCCGCTTGGACCAACTGCTTCGAAGTTTTCGTGGCGTGATCCGTTGGAGGTAGGCTTCGCCATCGATGGACCTCTTGATGCCGTCGATCCAGCCCCAGCACAGCGATTCAATGACGATCTCGGTCCAACTGACGCTTGGTTTGCCCGCCTTCACTTTGAATACCTTGATCCAAAGTTCGATTTCGGAGGCATGGTTTGCTTTGAGCCATTGACTCAGCTTTTTGGCTGACGCAAAGCTTCTGATTTTCGCTGGATCGGGTTCGGGCATGTGTATCCCGTCAGCTGAACTCGGACACCAAACGGCTCTGAGTTAAGAGACACTTTGCCGAGGGCGCGAGCCCTGCTGAGGAGTGTCCCATGCCGAGAAGAAAGAAACAATCGAGTGAGGCCGCAGTCCGTGACATCCGTCGCCAGACGCGCCGGAGGTTCTCCTTGGAGGAGAAGATCCGGATCGTGCTCGACGGCCTACGAGGCGAGGTCAGCGTGGCGGAGTTGTGCCGTCGCGAGGGTGTTGCGGCGAATCTGTACTACCGGTGGAGCAAAGACTTCCTCGAGGCGGGCAAGAAACAGCTGAGCGGCGACACGGTGCGGGAGGCGACGAGCACGGAGGTCAAGGAGCTGCGGGCCGAAAACAGTGAGCTGAAGGAAGTCGTCGCGGAGATGACACTCAAGAACCGAGTGCTCAAAAAAAGTGTGAAATTTCAGATCGAGTCGGACCCATTTGTCATCCTCGGGTAGAGGATGACCAAGGAGGTCTGAATGACCCACGAAGAACGAGAGATCCATCGGAAGAAGCGCATCCTTGAGCACGCCGAGCGAATCGGGAACATCAACAAGACCTGCCGACATTTCGGGGTTGCGAGATCGACCTTCTACCTATGGAGAGACAGGTATCGCGAGCTCGATGAGGAGGGGCTCAGAAGTCGGAGATGCGGCCCTCACAACCACCCGAACAAGACCCCTGACGAGGTGGTGGAGAAGATCGTGCACCTGCGCCGGACGTACCACATGGGGCCGATTCGCATCGTCTGGTGCCTGCAGCACTACCACGGCATCCGGACGTCCGATGCGACCGTCTATCGGGTCTGCAAACGGCATGGCCTCAACCGACTTCCGAACCGAGTGGGGCGGCGTGCCGTCCACACACATCGCCACGAGAAGCAGGTTCCCGGCCACCACGTGCAGGTCGACGTGAAGTTCCTGACGCTGAAGCGCAAGAACGGCACGTCGGTGCGACGCTACCAGTACAGGGCCATCGATGACGCCACGCGGGTTCGCGCACTCAAGATCTACCGCCGCCACACGCAGGCCAATGCCATCGACTTCATCAACTACGTAGTGGAGAAGTTCCCCTTTCGGATACGAACCGTCCGAACCGATCGTGGTCACGAATTCCAGGCGCTGTTCCATTGGCACGTGGCGGACCTGGGCATGGAGCACGTCTACATCAAACCGCGGACGCCTCAGCTCAATGGCAAAGTCGAGCGGTCCCACCGGACCGACAAGGACGAATTCTACCAGCTGCTCACGTATCGCGACCACGTGGACCTCAGGAAGAAGCTGGCCGAATGGGAACGTTTCTACAACTTCGAACGACCCCATGGAGCTCATCGCGGAAAAACTCCTTACGAGTCTCTACGGGACAAACTATCCTAGCGACGAACGTCCAGCTTGATCCGTAACATCACACCCGCAGATAGTCGGCACAAATGCGACTGTTGGCTGTCCGGGCAACTCTGTCGTAAGCTAGTGGCGTGACCTCAGCAGCGAAGAAGATCTTGGAAGAGGCACTTGCTTTGTCTGAGCAAGAGCGAGAAGAGCTCGTGAGCGCGCTGAGCAGTAGCCTCGAGCCAGTCGAGCTCAGTCCGGAGTGGAGCTTCGAGATCGGCCGCCGAATCCAGAAGATCGAGCGCGGCGAAGCGGAGCTCCTCGATGCCGACGAGCACCTCGCCGAGCTGCGACAGAAGCACGCCGATTGATGCCCAGGCCGCGCATTCTTCGAGAGGCGGCCGAGGAGCTCGACGCTGCGGCGGCCTACCTCGAAAGACAGCGCCCTGGCTACGCAGCCCTTTTTCTAGACGCCTACGAAGAGAAACTTCGGCAGCTAGCGCGTTTCCCGGCGAGCGGTCCGGCGATCCAGAACGCTCCCGGTGCGTATCCGCTTCGAGCCTTCTTGATCGGCAAGTTCCCGTATTCGATCATCGCTGGCCCCATAAACGGCGTCACGACGATCGTTGCAGTGGCGCACACGAGTCGCGAGCCGGGCTACTGGCGCCGTCGTGTCGATTGAGGTGAGTTGCGCCGGACTGACGTGCGTTGAGCCGTGGGCAGAGAAGCCTTTGCACGCCAATGTGGACATGAAGAACCCAGCCGGTCTCAGGCTCAGCTTCGGGACGCCATGGCCCACACGGGTGCGCAGGCTCTTCCTGCCGATCCGTGCGCTCGCCGCCCGACGGGAATCGGCGCCGGCACGCCGCCCCTTCGAGCCCGCGCATGCCGCAGACCTTCTCAACCAGACACACGCGGGAATGACCTTCTGGGTGCCCCGCACGCCGGAGTTCCTCGTGCGACGAATGAGTCGTGCGCCCGCGGTTTACGGTGGTGGTTGCTGGCGCCTCACGGGCCATGCCGCCCTCGCGCTCTGGCCCTCGAGCGAGCGGCGTACCTACCGAAGGAGTGGTACCGAGACGAGGCGCACGTTGGCCCTTGCCCTCGACTACAGCTTCGCCGGCGTAACCGGCCAGGCCGAGCTGACCGGCCTGCTGAGTGAAGCCGCCCGCGAGCTCGGGGGGCAGGGCATCAGCAACATCGCCGTGTTCGTTTCCGATGGGCACCCGGCGACTCATTGGCTTGCCGATCTCGCGGAGGCTAGCGACGTCTATGCGATTTGCGCGCCTCCCTTGGAGGATCCGCCCGCGCCTATGGGCCCGATCTACACCGACCACATTCTCTTCTGACCGACGAAGCCCGAAGTCGAGCGATCGAGGCGAACGTCAGACGAGCTGCTCGCGCGGAGAGGTTCTGCGCTGCGGCTGACGAATCTCACAACTTCTAGACCGACTCGCTTGGGGCAAACCATCTTGTGGATACGGACTCTACCCGGGTACACTCGCAGGGGTTTTGTGCCACGAAATCGTGACCCAGAGGCCAGAGGTGCCATCGAGAAACCTTACAACCGCTGTTCAGCGTCCGAACCTGTTGTCGCCATGAAACTGTAGAAGGGAAATCTATGAACGAGCAGCCGGTACGAGAGTACGTCTTGCGTGGGCGCGGCCCCAATATGATGACACAGGAATCTATCGATGAATTCGCGGCTTTTTTGGCCGCTAATCCTGAGTCGCCGATACTATTGTACGGAGAGGGCGACGCCTTCAGTACCGGCCACGATCTTGATGTCTTCCACGACAACACACCCGAGGAGATCACACGCGCGTCATCTGAGGCCCTTGATGCGCTCTTTTATCACCGTGCGCCAACCGTTGCGGCTATCAATGGTCATGCGGTCGCGGGTGGTTGCATACTCGCACAGGCTTGCGATGTGCGGTTGTGTACCGATGACCCTAAGATTCGTCTTGGCGTCCCCGGCGTTGCACTCGGCCTGACCTATCCGCCTAAGTTGGAGCGCGTGCTGCGCTACCGTCTACCTCCGCATACCGTCGACCGTGTACTGCTCGAAGCCGCACAGCACGACCCAGTCCGAGCGTTAAGGCTTGGTCTGATTGACGAAATTGTGCCCGACGCCATTGAAGCTGGCCGCAATCTCATCCGCCGCCTCGCTGGTTACTCCCCGCAAGCGTACGTAGAAGCCAAGCTGTTTCTCCGAAGCGGAAAATTGGATGTGACCGCAGAAGAGGCGGAGCACCACGCGAAGCTGTTTGCCGCTCAATGCGCGGCTGGAGTCGATCGCACCAAACGGGACTAATTGCGAACCATTCAGCTCTCTTAGTCCATCGAATTCCAACTGAGAGTCGTCGGAGCTGTTTTCGGTCGCGTCCGGCCACGGGTAGCACGGCGATGACGCTCCGCTGAAGGTGATACTTTCGCTTGAGCTGTTCCCGTTCGCGGGAGGCAGAGTTGCGAGCCTGCGGTAGGTGAACGGATCGGAAACACCCTCACGAATCGCGAGCTTGAGCAGCCCCCCGAGACGAGGTTGGCGTGAACCCGCGAGACCTCGGTGAGTGCTTGAGCGTCGATCGTGCTCTTCAAGTGCGCGCCTCGGAGACGGGAGCGGATGACGGCGCCGGGGGAGCAGCTGGTCTGGTGAGCCAGCGCATCCAGGCGAGCAAGATCATCTTCGTCGATCAGAACTGAGATCACGCGGGACTTTGGCTTGCACAAGCGACTGCCCGTCACTTCGTGGGCCCCTTCCCTTCGGAGAGGTCGCGGTTGCGTGCCGCAGCTTCGGGTGCCCCACCTGCGCCGGCGACCTGTGGCTTCACTGAGAGCGTGAGAACCAAACTCGCAAGCTCCATCGCCCGACGCACAGCAAACTCAGGTGGTGCGTCTTGAAGACGGTGCGCCAGCTGAACGAGCTCGCACCGCAACGCAAGCGCGGCGAACTCTCGCAGTGCCTCGATCGAAACCTCGTCTCCGTCCGCGACCCGCAGCACGAGCGCCCTCGCCGCCTTCCGAAGCTCCTCCACTACCACGATTTGCGAGTGCGCAGCCGGGACACCGTGTCCCGAAAGGGTCGTTTGGGGGCCTTTTCCGACGTCTGCTGACCCCTTCTTCTGTGATGAATTCAACGATCCCGAAGGCTCGGTTTCGCCTAAGGATCTAGTGGGGTAATAGGGGACTGCGGGGCAATGGCGCCGCCGCGTGCCTACTGCGTCTCTGCCGGGTCGCAGACGATGAGTGCGTTGCTGAACGACCCCGCTTCGACTGGGAATCGGATGCTCGAGTTGGTGCTCCCGGCCCACGCGGCGAAACGGGTGCAGTTGTCGGGAAGGGCCGCGAGCTCGACTTCGTGGGTTCCAGGCGACAGCTCGAAAAAGCCGCCGGTTCCTAGCGTACTGGTCTCCGACAGCTCCGTATCCGGGAACCCGTTGTCGTCGAGATAGCACTGCGGTGCCTGCGCGCCAACGAGGGTCATCTCAACGCCGGAAAATCGTCGTGTCCAGATCGCGAGGCTCGCCGAGAAGAGTGATCGCCACCACACCAGTGCCTTCCGTTGGATACGGCGTGTTCAGGGAGGCGGCCACGAGCACCATCAGCTCCTCGCTGAGCATGGAGACGTCCCTCGGCGCCGGTGTGCTATCCACTGCGACCTGAGGTGTGAGCACGGGTCCGAACCCATCTGCGGTGATCCGAAACGCGGTGTCGGCGCCGACGTTCACTTCCAGAAAGACCACGCCGTCGGCGCCAGCCGTTTCGCAGTCGGCGGTGCCCCACACGCAGACCTCCGCGCCCGGTACGAGCACATTGTCCTCGCCCGGCGTGAACGATACGACCCGCAGCTCGATGGTGGCTGTTTCGGTAGAAGAGTCGTCGTCACTGCAGCTCGCGATCGCATTTGCTGCGATCAAAACGGCAACGCTCGTTAGATACATCTTGTCCATTGCTCCTCCTAATCAGGGAGCCCGATCGTCGTTCCCACTCAGGACGCCATCCATACGTAATAGTTCGCGTCCAACGTCGCCTTCACTGGTACTCGTTTGCGATGTCGCCGCGAAAAGATCCGACCAAAGATCCGACCGACGTTGAGCCGAACGTATCAGGCCTCGGCGAATAGCCTTGTGTTCTCACGAGATGACGTCCGCCGGTGCCGCCTCCCAATCCGACAATGGAACGGCGACGAGCTCGACTACCGGCTACTCGTAGCAGTGGCCGATGTACGTCACCCGCCAACGAATGCACCCGTACTCGGCGCCAGCCGGGGGTGTGCGACCGACGCTCTTGCCCACGGTCCCGAGACCGCGCCGCATTCGCTCGCGCTCCGCCGCCTCGGTACCCATGCCGGGCTCCGCGGAGGTCGAAGGGGGCCGAGCGCCGGTGACCTTACGCTCATGCTTCTGAATGCATTCGACCGTGCCGGAATCGGAGAACTCCACCGCCGAGTACCCCCAACCAACACAGCGCTCCAGAGCATCTTTTTCGGCCTTGTCCCATTCGACCAGGTAGTGCTCGAAACCGTGCTCGTACTGCAGCACGAACGTCGCATCGGCTTCGTTCGCAGTTGCGAGCTCGAGATGCTTCTTGATCTTGCAGCCCCCGAGCTGTGCCGCGCCCAAAGCCAGCAAACCTATCCACAACGCCTTCTTCATACACACCTTCCTCCTTGCCCATCGCCAACTTCCCTCGGCCCCACAGCACCTTCGCAGGTTCGGTGGAAGATCTTCACCCGCGAGAGGAGATTCATGTCATTCTATCGAGGCTCGTTCCGCATTGCTTCGGCTGCAGCCGCCTCGTAGCGGGCTTTCCTAACGGCGCCAAGA